>NZ_CBCOPT010000004.1:0-4285 GCF_965112055.1 Providencia sp. Marseille-Q8014 | reverse complement strand
TCGCAACGCTCGCCGCAAGGCGTGAACTTGTTTCACGTCGAGGAAGCGGAATTTCCCGAAAGCCTTATAATATCTCCGTTCACACATCATCGGAGGGGATCACTATGTCTCAATTATTTCGTTTGGCATCACCGGCAGATTACGAATACATCGAAGAAATAAAATTATGGGAATTGTCATTTGATAAGCGACCGGTTCAAGGGGTTCGTTGTGAAGATCCGGTGATCGGGGCAGAAAAATACAATCGAGGGCGTGAAAAATTTAAGGCGTTAGCGTCACGGCATAAAAAACACTGGAAACCGAACGGATTGACCTTTTCGGAGTTGATCCGCTGGGCAATAGAGTGTGGAACCCCCGAACAATGTCAGCTTGTTTTAGCGTTATACCATTGTACAAACGATGATGATTATCAGGCGATGGGGATTCAGTTAAGTCGAAGTATCGATAATGCAAATGTCAGTCCGATCATCTTTTTCACAGGTAAAAATCAACGGTTATTAGGTGATGTTTCGATGCTAAAACAGCTCGAGGAAAAGGCAGGTTAATGTCATGTTTGTTTATTATCCTGTGTATTATTCCGTATCTTATTCTATCTAATTTCTCTCTAATACACAGAATAATACAGAGAATAAGATACAGAATAAGAGATAGACACAAGATGACGTTGTGTCATTTCTTACCCATTAATCTATCCGTTATTCTATCCATTATTCTGTCCGTTATTTTATCCGATTTAGGTATAACGGATAGAATAACGGGTAAAATAACGGATGAAATCATCATTTTACCAATCTACATCTATGATACTTTCAGTATCAATGCCACTCATTTTCTGGACG
The DNA here is from genome assembly GCF_965112055.1 of Providencia sp. Marseille-Q8014. Taxonomy (NCBI): domain Bacteria; kingdom Pseudomonadati; phylum Pseudomonadota; class Gammaproteobacteria; order Enterobacterales; family Morganellaceae; genus Providencia; species Providencia sp. Marseille-Q8014. Next base: position 3,446 of record NZ_CBCOPT010000004.1, on the reverse strand, counting down.
AAAATGAATGACATAAGGCTCCGCCCTCTGGCTATTTTCTTCGGCTGGACGCCTGCGAAAAAAGCCATTCACCCAAGCCCGTCAAACTCACTGCGTTCGTCTGACCACCCCCTTTTTTCGCCCTGTATTTGGTCGCTCAAAAATGTGGTGGTCAGACGCTTCGCTTGACGGGGGGCTTTGCCCCCAAAACGAAACACGTTCACTGGGGTTCACTTGCCATCGCTGGGGCGTGTCATTTCGTTTCGGCTCCCCCTGTTTTTCCCTTTCTTCGCTGGACGCTCATCAGGAGAAAAACAAAAAGCCTACCGCCCTCGTTTTACTCGGTTGGTCAAATCGCTTCTTGCCACAAAACAAGTTTGTGTCTTTCAGCGATTTCGCATCGTTTTACTTGTCAGTTTGCATGATGTTAAAAACGCACTCAGAAGCTCGCAAAACCGTTCTAAACTTTCAGCGTAGATTTGGGTGTTTTGTAGGGTGATCGTGTCTTAAAATCGTTTTGAGGGGCTTTGATGGGGGTGAACGGGCGGTTTTTGCTAACTAACTCGCCCGTTTAACATAAAAGGGATTATAGGAATGCTTTTTAGCGCTAGACTATTGTTTTTAATTTCAGGCAAGTGAAAGTAATGAAAAAAGAATTTTTGGGACTAATGTCCTTATTAGTGATTTCAGCGTGTTCATCATCATATGAACGTTATAGTGGTGTTGACCAAAATTTATGTGATGAATTTCTCCGCATAGCGAAAAATGAATATTTGAGTTCAAAAGAATGTTTTAGAAAAAATATAGATAAGTATATCAACACTGGCTCTAATTCAGAGGTTGTATCTGTTGTTAGATATGAATGTAGGGATGATATTCGTAAGTTGTCATACGCTTATCTAGATAGAGCTTATTGTTCAGTGGCTGAAGACACTTACTCAAGCTACAGGTCTGTAAAAAGTGATCTTATGGATTCTAGCGGTAGCATGCTACAAGCTATATCGTCATCTGTAGATGAGCGCCTGTTACAGTATGTTATGTATTATCGAGCGAACCATGAACTTCCAAATTAAAGCAAAAAAATCCTAATGCCCCAATGTGGTACTAATCAAAATGGAGCGAAGCGACAACGACTTCTTGTCTTTGCTTTTCTCCATGATCGGTTATTGGGTCATGGCTTCTTAGCTCTTTAATCTAGCTAAGTCTGGTTAGGTTGGGCTTCTTTCGACGGTGCAATCCAAGAAATCCCTAGTCCGTTGATTGGTGCTCTTGTCAGGTACGCACTGTAATCTTTCGATACCGCAGCGTGATTCGGAGGCAGAGCCGGAATTTCGTGTTCCGGTACGTTTTACTACCACAATTTGCCTGTTTATCCTTTCGGAGACCGGGCTAAGTCCGAGTCAATCAAGTGGTGCATTTGAGTTAATGTCGTTGAATGGTTTTAAGGAAGTCGTGACAAGCGAGCTTCCCATTGTTAAGATTGGATTGTCTAGGTCTGATCTTAGCAACGAATGCACCGAATCAGATTAGCAGAGCCGAAGTGATGTCACAATCATTTCGGCTCTGTGCCTTCTGGAGTATCACAAAAAATTTCACCGTATTTCAATCCGCAACGCTCGCCGCAAGAGGAAAATTTATTTTTCATCGAGGAAGCCTCACAAAAGTAAAAAAAACGGGTCATAACATTTGGACAAAAAACAAAGCTTATATCAGATAATTTGATTCCCATAAGACCCATTATGTTAAACGGGCGAGTTAGCTTACAAAAACCGCCCGTTCATCCGCATCAAAGCCCATCAAATCGATTTTAAGACACGATCACCCTATCAAGCACCCAAATCCACCCTGAAAGTTTATAACGGTTTCTGTGCCTTTCTAGTGCGTTTTTAACAATGTTTTATTTCAGGTGAAATCATTAACGTAAGGCTTAAAATAATCCATATTTATAATTGTTATTTTTTACTTTTGATAAATTTATAAAACGGGGTTTCACTAACGTAAAAACCAGAGTGGCTGATTTCATCCATGATGCTAGACCAACTTTTACCTTGTTTTTTTAATTCCATAATCTCGTCATAGATGTGATCGAGGAGCTCATTTGTTGTCGCTTTAGGATGCTCGGTCATAAAACTTTTTATTTTTTCAATCATTCTACTGCCTTGATTTTTGGCTGATATTTAATTAACTCTGTCAATTATAGAGCACTAAATTAACGGAATCATGAAAAATTCCTTATTTTTTTAAAGTGATATAGCGTAATGAGATGAAAAAATAGAAAGGGTAGATAATGATGGATGTAAAACGCCACACAAGAGACTTGTAGCGTTTTACATAAAAGGAATTATACGTAATTATTTCAGGGGGGGGTTAGCGTTCTTCATTTAGTAAATGCTTATTTTCATATTCGCATTTTTTATCGACGTAAAGTTGCTGTAATTTTTTAAAGCGATCTTTAGCTGCTTTACCTTCCACTGTTTTTGCATCGCTGGTATCTATAAAGAAAAGAGGAACTAGCAATAACGCCCCTGTTACACCTAAAGCTGAATTTTTAGCTATCTGTCCATTTAGTTCACTGTCTTTTGACTTTACTAAGTTAGCCATATCTTCCATCTCACTAATGATAGATTGACATGACATCATAGAATCCCCTGGCTGTGAAACCTGAACAGGCATAGGTGTTGTATGTACACAACCAGAAAGAAAAACAGAAAACGATAGTAATGTTAACCTTATCTTCATTAATACTTATCCTTAGAAATTTTAGCATGTTAGCATTAAATGTAAGTTTATGTGTCATGAAGAAAATAAGTTATTACTCGCCAGAATCCTTAATAATTACAATTTTTGTAATGTTTATCGTTTCATTTGTTGGGCGCTTGTATTATTTTCTAATATCCTTTATCTAAATTTTCCTGTTTTCGAAACAATAATCCCCTATATGCCCCAATGTGGTACTAATCAAAACGGAGCGAAGCGACAGCATCTTTCTGTCTTTGCTTTTCTCCATGATCGGTGATTGGGTCATGGCTTCTTAGCTTGTTCCATTAGCTAAGTCTGGTGCTTTTGGTTAGGTTGGGCTTCTTTCGACGGTGCAATCCAAGAAATCCCTAGTCCGTTGATTGGTGCTCTTATCAGGTACGCACTGTAATCTTTCGATACCGCAGCGTGATTCGGAGGCAGAGCCGGAATTTCGTTTTCCGGTACGTTTTACTACCACAATTTGCCTGTTTATCCTTTCGGAGACCGGGCTAAGTCCGAGTCAATCAAGTGGTGCATTTGAGTTAGTGTCTTTGAATGGTTTTAAGGAAGTAGTGACAAGCTAGCTTCCCATTGCTAAGATTGGGTTGTCGAGGTCTAATCGAAGCAACGAATGCACGCGAATTAGATTAGCAGAGCCGAAGTGATGTCACAATCATTTCGGCTCTGCACCTTCTAGAGTTCAGAAAAAAATCCTTTATGTTTTCAAC
>NZ_CBCOPT010000003.1:0-5290 GCF_965112055.1 Providencia sp. Marseille-Q8014 | reverse complement strand
TGATTTGCCTCCTGTGTAGGCGGTTGATGGTTAGGCGCTGGCGGGGCTGCTATCCCCGTCCTGCGCCGCCCTGAGTTCTTCCAGATACAGCCGCAGCGCCTCGGCCTCTGCGTCTGTGGCCCATATCTTCCGGGCCTTGCGGCCCATGGCTCGCTGCTGCTCGGCAAAGCGGGCCTGTCGTATAGCGTTAGGGGTGGCCAGCAGGTTGCCGGTGCGCTTGTCGTGTTTGTCTTTCATGCTTCCCTCCACGGTAGAGCTAACACTATGACAGGCATTAGCTCTAATGCAAGCGTTTTATCCTAATGTCGGCCCTCGATACTGCTGTTTCTCGGCCTGCTTCGCCAGCTCGGCGCGGGCCTCTTGCACCTGCGGCAGCTCCATCACTTTCTGCACCGTGCGCTTGATGTAATCGGCCTCATGGCCCGCCTTGCGCTCCATGATGGCGGGGCTGGCCTCGGCCATGGCCTTGGCGATCTCGTCCGGCTCCCGGCCCTTGCTGGCCAGCTTCATGGCGGCGATGAAATCGCACTTGCTGAGGTCGTCACCGTACCGCTTGACCAGCCCGGCCATTTCGCTGCGGTAGTCGTCCACGGCGTCACGGCGGTAGCTGCGCTTTGGCCCGGCCTCGATGCCTTCCAGCCTGCGGGCCTTCTCCTGTCGGCGCTTGATGCTGTCCAGCACCTGCCCGGCCTGCTGCATCAGCTCCGGCCCTGCGGTGGCGCTCTTGCCGCTGGACTCCCGGCACAACACCCACGGCTGATAGCCGGTGCGGCTGGTGTGCTTGTCCTTACGGTTGGTGAAGCCCGCCAAGCGGCCATAGTGGCGGCTGTCGGCGCTTGCCCGGTCGGCGTCATACTCGCGGGCCAGCTCCCGGGCAATCACACCCCTGTGGCCTGCTGGGGCGTCCTGCGCCACCTTCACCCATGCCTGATAGTTCTTGGGGCTGGTCTCGATGACGGCGGCAGGCTCCCGGCCCTCCTGCTTCATGGCGTCCAGATCGTCGCTGCTGAGGTCGTCCACCAGCACCAGACCATGCCGGGCCTGCTCGGCGGGGCGAATGTAAATATCGTTGCCCTGGGCATTCATGCGCTTGAGCCAGGCGGCGTTCTGCTGCACCTCATGCGGTGCCCACTCCCGGTTCATCATCTTGCCGCTGGCGGCGTCCCGTATGCCAATGTCGTACCGGTCGCAGCCCATGGCCTTGAGCTGCCGGGCTATGGCTTGCGCGGTGCGGTCGCCCTTCATGGTGTGAGTAGTCGTAGCCATATCGTCCCGTCCTCCGTGGTCACTACGCGCAGATCCAGCGAGAGCCATGATGCGATCAGCAGCGCCAGAATAGGCGTCACGGAAGCGATCAAGACTCCTACCCATAGCCGCCACGTCCAGCCACGGGCGGCGCTCCGGGCCGTCTGGCTGGCCTTGGTCAGCTCCCCGGCGGCGGCCCTCATGTCCTTGGCTGCCTCCCGCCATGTGTTCATGGCCTGCTGCTGCTGGCTCGTCCAGCTCGCGGCCTGTTCCTCGCTGGCCTGCTGCACCTCGGCTATCCGCTGCCGGGCTTCGTCCGCCAGTGTCGCCATGCTCTGGGCCAGCGGCTCTATTTCTGCCGCTAACTCGTTGATTCCTCTGGACTTCCTCACTCTGTCTATCGCGCTCATGCTCGATAACCTCCCGGTATTCTTGTAGGTCGATGATCTGGCCGTTGGCCGTGTCGATGGCTAGGGCGGTGTCGGCCCGCTCGGTGCGGATGCCTCGGGCCTCCATTTCCACCACGTTGGGGCCAAGGTGGATGCCCGGCAGGCGCTCGATGCCCTGCGCCTCAAGGGTGCGGTGGTCAATGCGGGCCTCGTGCCCGGCCTGCTCAAGGGCGCGGTTGGCGTGGTGGCTCCATGCCTCGCGGGTCTGCTCAAGCCATGCTTTGGGCTTCAGGCTTTCGGACTTCTGCGCCCCGCCCCGCTCTGGCTGTTTGGCGTTGTACCGCTTGAACCACTGGTCAGCCGGGCGCTCGATACCGTCGTTCTTCCGCTCGGAGATCATCAGGTGGCAATGGGGGTTCTCGCCGTCACCGGCATGGATAGCCAGCGTGTACGGCAACCGCTCGCCCTCGGTCAGGTGGCGGGCGAACTCGTCCACCAGCTTCCGCTGCTGATGTAGGGTCAGCTCCACGGGCAAGGCAAACTCGACCTCTTTGAACAGGCGACCGTTGGCCCGCTCGTACAGGTCGGCACCGTCCCAGTAGTCGGCGGGACGCTCGGCCCACTCGGGCAGGTGGCCGGACTGGGTATGTAATACCTCGTCACGGTCGCGGGAGTAACGGCCCTCCCGCTGAATGTAATCGGCTTTCGCCTTGGCCGACTGGCCGCCGTTCCGGCTGCCGGTCTTGGCCGTAAGGTGATAGATGGCCATAGGGGTTTAGCTCCATGCATATGGCCCTCGGAGAGCGCACAGCCCCGAAGGGGTGCCCGAAGGGCAGTTTCTCGCAGAGAAACCGGTAAGTGCGCCCTCCCGTCAGAATGACGGTCGGGGTTTGCGGCGTCTGTGCTCCGATGATAGCATGGTGGCAAGCACATAACCAAGGGGACTGTCAATATGGCAAAAGCAGCGGATAGACTCGCCAAGCTGGAAGAACAGCGGGCACGAATCAACGCCGAGATCCAGCGGGTCAGGGCACGGGAGCAGCAGCAGAAGCGCAAAGAGGACACCCGGCGCAAGGTGCTGGTCGGTGCGTGGATACTCGGCAGGATAGAGAGCGGCGAATGGCCAGAGCAGCGCCTGCTCGATGGGCTGGACGGCTACCTAGAGCGCGACCATGATCGGGCACTTTTCGGACTGCCACCCAAGCAAGAACAGCAGCACGGCAAGCCGGAGCCGCAAGAGGGGCAGGGTTGACAGTTGCAACCGCTAAAATTGGAAAAAGACATCAATAAAAAGATGGGTGAAGAAAAATGAATGAGGATATGCCAAGAGCACCTAATGCCGGCTGCCCTGCATGTGGCCGAGCCGATAATTTAAGCCCGATTTATCCGCTGTTAAGCGAGAGCGCGGACGATAGCGACCGAGAGGAGTATCAAAGGGAAATCGCTACTGGTGAGATAGAACCCGAGGGTTTCGAGTGTATTTTTTGCGGGTACAGCACCATTTGGGATTGAGCGATGAAGGCAGAGATAGCCAAGCGCAAGGCGGCCAGCATGGCCCCTGCGGGGCTGCACACCGCCCCCGCCCTGCGGGCAGGGGTAAAGGCCGCTAAAGCGGCTAAGAGCGTCTGCGGGCTTCCTGCGGCGTCTGTGCTGGGGTTTGGGTTTGCGGGCCTTGGCCCGCCTTTTCCCCTACCGCGTAGCGGTGGGGGCGGTGTGTAGCCTAGCGCAGCGGATAGAGCAGCTATCCGGCCTCTGGCCGGGCATTTTGGGCAAGGGCAAACAGCGCCCCACTAGGGCGCTGTTAACCGCGCCTAGTGGATTATTCTTAGATAATCATGGATGGATTTTTTCAGCACCCCGCCAGCCCCCGCCCCTGCTGGGTTTGCAGGTTTGGGGGCGTCACAGTTACGCCGGGGGTTCGTCACAGTTACGCCGGGGGGGCGTCACAGTTACGCCGGGGGCGTGACAGTTACCGGGGGGGGTGTCAGCCTGCCGCCTTGGGCCGGGTAATGTCGTACTTGCCCGCCGCGAACTCGGCCACCGTCCAGCCCAGCGCAGCCAGCTCTGGCAGCGCCTCACGCACCCGCTTGCGCCGCATGCGCATGGTCGAACCACTGGCCTCTGACGGCCAGACATAGCCGCACAGCGTGTCTATGGCCGCCTTGCCGGTTTTGCCGGGGTCGATCCAGCCACACAGCCGCTGGTGCAGCAGGCGGGCGGTTTCGCTGTCCAGCGCCCGCACCTCGTCCATGCTGATGCGCACATGCTGGCCGCCACCCATGACGGCCTGCGCGATCAAGGGGTTCAGGGCCACATACAGGCGCCCGTCTGCCTCGTCGCTGGCGTACTCGGCAAGCAGCCGGAACCCCTGCCGCTTGCGGCCATTCTGGGCGATGATGGAGACCGTCCACAGGCGCTCAATGCACTCCCGGATTGCCTTGAACTGGCTGCCGCCATCCTCTGCATACCCGATTTCACGGGCCAGCGCTCGATAGCTTCCCTTGACCACCATGGCGTCAGCCTCGACGGCCTCCCACTTGGGTTCCAGGAACAGCCGGAGCTGTTGCCCGCCTTCGGTCTTGGGTTCCGGGCCAAGCACCAGACCGCTCGGCCCGGCCATGGCCACCAGCCCCTGCAGGATGCGCAGATCATCAGCGCCCAGCGGCTCCGGCCCCTTGAACTCGATCCGCTTGCCGTCGCCGTAGTCATACGTCACGTCCAGCTTGCTGCGCTTGCGCTCGCCCCGCTTGAGGGCACGAAACAGGCCGGGGGCCAGACAGTGCGCCGGGTCGTGCCGGACGTGGCTGAGGTTGTGCTTAGGCTTCGCCACGGGGCACCCCCTTGCTCTTGCGTTGCTTTTCCAGCACGGCGGGCTTGAGTACCCCGCCGTCATGCCGCCTGAACCAGCGGTCTTTGAACGGTGCCCCATAGTTGGCCTTGCTCACGCCGTAGCGCACGAAATAGGGCCGCTGTGAGTCGTCTACGCCCCATTCCTCGGCCTCGGCGGCCGTCATGCCGGACAGGTAGGACTGCCAGCGGATGTTATCCACCAGCACGGACGATCCCCGGCTGGCCTGCTGCTGGTCGCCTGCGCCCATCATGGCCGCGCCCTTGCTGGCATGGTGCAGGAACACGATAGAGCACCCGGTATCGGCGGCGATAGCCTCCATGCGGCCAATCACCTGGGCCATGGGGCCGCTGGCGTTCTCCTCCTCGATGTGGAACCGGCGCAGCGTGTCCAGCACCATCAGGCGGCGGCCCTCGGCGGCGCGTTTGAGGCCGTCGAACCAGTCGGCGGCCATGATGTTGGGCAGGCTGCCGATCAGCGGCTGGATCAGCAGGCCGTCAGCCACGGCTTGCCGTTCTTCGGCGCTGAGGTGCGCCCCCAGTGCGTGCAGGCGGTGATGAATGGCGGTAGGCGGATCTTCGGCGGGCAGGTAGATCACTGAGCCGGTGGGCAGCTCGCCCACGTCCAGCAGGTCGGGGCCGCCCGCGATCTGTGCGGCCAGTTGCAGGGCCAGCATGGACTTGCCGGCTCCACCGGGGGACACCAGCGCCCCCACGGTGCCGGCCACCATGTTGGGCAATACGTAATCAATCGGCGGCGGTAGCTCTGTGAAGCTCGCCAGAATGTCGATAGGCTTATGGGTAGCCAT
>NZ_CBCOPT010000002.1:0-130904 GCF_965112055.1 Providencia sp. Marseille-Q8014 | reverse complement strand
CGCATGGAGGCGATTTCGTACAGAGCATCTTCCATCGCGCCATCGCTCAGGTTGTACCAATGCTGCATGCAGTGAATGCGTAGCATGGTTTCCAGCGGATAAGGTCGCCGGCCATTACCAGCCTTGGGGTAAAACGGCTCGATGACTTCCACCATGTTTTGCCATGGCAGAATCTGCTCCATGCGGGACAAGAAAATCTCTTTTCTGGTCTGACGGCGCTTACTGCTGAATTCACTGTCGGCGAAGGTAAGTTGATGACTCATGATGAACCCTGTTCCATGGCTCCAGATGACAAACATGATCTCATATCAGGGACTTGTTCGCACCTTCCCTAAGCGTATGGGGATTAACTTATTTAAAATTAAGCGCACATTTTTGGGGGAGTCGAGAAAGCTATTTTGGTCTCGTGATCGCCGGGATTTTCTTTCTAATTATGCACTGTCGCTATTGCGCAAAAAATGTCGTTATCAAAAATGATGGGCTTGCACCCATGAGAGAATTGATTAATATCGGGGTCAGTTTGGATATGGGGTTTCTCGCCCATTTCATCCAAAAGTCTAAAGTTTGCTCGAACCTCTGTGATATCAGGATTTTAAGGGAGAAGTGGTTTATTATAAGTAATTTATTTTGCTGCTTTCATGGATTTTGATACTTTCGAGATCGTATGCCTTGAACAACCTATCAGGTTTTCTATCTGACTATAACTTTACCCCTCCATCAACAAGCATTCAATTTTTTGGTGTAATATTTTATTGATCGGGCGACCTTTGTATTTTCCTTCTTGTTTGGCTTTTTGCACTCCTTGGGCTTGGCGGCGACGTCTATCTTCGTAATCCTTTCTCGCAACCGCTGCCAGCATGTCTAACATCATACTGTTAAAGGCGGCAAGCATTCGTTCCGTAAACTCATCGGTGCGATTCATAAATTGATAGCTGGTTGGGAGATCTAAAGAAACAACCTTCAACCCTTTATGTCCAATGAGATATTTTAATTTTTCCCAGTCATCCGTATTCAAGCGGCTAATTCTATCCACCTGTTCAACTTAAATAATATCACCTGGCATGGCCACATTGAGTAAGCGAAAGAGTTCAGGTCTGTGAAGTTGGGCGCCCGATTCATTCTCTTCAAACCAGCAGGCAATCTGTAGTCCCATTCCCTCGACAAATTTCAATAGTTCATTTTTTGCTCTTGATGCATCCTGTTCATGGGTTGATGCGCGAAGATATCCTTTAATGGCGTAATGCCGTCTTTATTGAGGATGAGGTTGTTCTGTGTTTCTAATAGCTGGCGTTGATTGAGTTCAGACTCTAACCGTTGGCGTTGTTCGAATTGAATAGCATCACGATTTGAGAGCGTCAGAATATTGGCTGCCTTGCTCGCATGAGCAGCAAATAAAGTTGCAAGTATGAACACGAAACAGATAGATTTGATTGACATAAAATTACGAATAGTTTTCATTTTCAACGTTATAATTGACCGTAATTTACAGTTTGGGTTGAGATATCTCAATCATTCGTTTATTAATGAAACTATTTAGATCAATTTATGCCAGTGAATCAGCAGTTTTTAGTGATTAAATGTTTGGATAAGTAATTTGGTTATTTTTATTTCTGTTTTTTGTGGGTAAAATGAAATAAAAAAATAACTTATCTTGTATTAGTGATTTATTTGTCTTTATATTTCATTGCATGTGATTTTATTCAAAATAGTGACATTAACGTTGAGTCTGATGGGGGATAAAAGTAGATGTAATATTATATTTTGTGACAGGTAATCGTGATATACCTCATTTCTCAATAACACATTAATTCTATTTGGTTTTTAAAGACCAGCTGCTTCCACCATAAAGTGTAGAACCAATGACTTCTTCCCATATATTGTGTTCGATGAGTAAGTATTTAATCGACTGGAATTCGATATGCGTTAAAACGCCTTCTTCTTCCCCATTTTGTGATAGTAAAAGATAACCTTCAGGTATGCGAACCGAGGATTGAAAGGCGGCCTTTGCAAATAAACGATAAAATGTGGTGATTGTATATCCTCGACGTAATAGTCCGAGGAGTTGTTCTGTTGGTATCGCCATACGTTTTTCCTCTCTAAATAGAATGCTGATTATTTTTGTTGATAACGTAGTTGAATTCGACAGACTTGTGAACGACTATAGCCAGTAGCCTCAGCGGTTTCTCGAATACTGAGTCCTTTGGTTTTTCGGTAATAAATCACTTTCTCATGACGCTCTTTATCCGCCTGCTTTCCTTTGTATTTACCTAAAGTCTGAGCGCGCTCGATACCTTGTTTTTGTCGTTCGCGGCGACTGATCCAATCTTTGTGTGACATTGCTGCCATCAAATCAATCAACATGGTATTAATAGCAGAAAGTACAGCTTGAGTGATAGGGTCATTCTGTGTGGGATCTTGGTTATTTAAGGCTTGCCAAGATGTTGGTATATCGAGACTGACAATCCGTAACTCATGTTGCTCTATTTGTTTTTTTAATTTTAGCCAATCGGTATTGTTTAATCGAGTGAGCCTATCAATTTGTTCAACTAATAAAATATCACCTTGTTGACTATCACTGAGTAAACGCGAAAGTTCAGGGCGTTCTAATTTTGTGCCACTAATATGCTCGCGATAATAATTCGCAATTCGTCCTCCTCGTTCTTCAACAAAATCATTTAGCATATTTTTTGCTCTATCTGCATATTGATCTTCAGAAGAGGCTCTGAGGTAAGCTCGTATGAACATTTTTTCACCAATCTATCGCATTTAAATTATCTCATTAAAAGTATCGCATATAGATTATTGCATTGATAGTGATTTGATGCATTTTAGGTTCTCGCTTTGGGGTATACCCTAATGCTATAAGTCTAATTGACTTGATTTTATCAAATAGGCTAACTAAAATTATTGTGTTAATAATTAACACAAAAGGTGGTGCTATGGCTCGTACAACAAGTGTAACAATCGGGGCTCAATTGGATGAGTTTGTCAATCAACTCATTTCGTCAGGAAGATATGGCTCAACAAGTGAAGTCGTTCGCTCTGCTCTACGTTTACTTGAGGTCCAAGAAAAGCAAACAGCAGCATTGAAGATGTTAATTGATGCAGGTGAGCAAAGTGGTGAGTCGTCGTTAACACTCCAAGATATCGCTAAGAAAGTGAAGAACGCTCATAATGTATAAACTTTCTAATTTAGCGGCTAAAGACTTTGAAGGGATATTCGAGTATACCCTCGTGAATTTTGGTATTAGGAAAGCAGATGAATACACTAAAAACTTACACGATGTATTAGAAGTGATTAGCCCTAATCCATTGATAGGAATCGAGTGTACAGAAATTGCAGTTGGGGTTAGGCGTCATAACCACTCTAAGCATGCAATTTTTTACCGATATAGAACCGATGATATTTTTGTTATCCGAATTCTTCATCAACAAATGGAGCCACTAAAACACTTTTATTTTGAGTAGTTTGAAAAGTAAGTAGACAAATATTTTAATAGCATTATTTTCATGCTGAAGATTAAAGTACCCTCTTTAGTTTTATCAGAAAGATAACCTAAAAAAGGTACTTATATGAATATTTAGCTATTATTTATTAATACAGCATTACATTTTATCATCTTTAGCCATGCTATCTTTAGCCATGCTATCTTTAGCCATGCTATCTTTAGCCATGCTATCTTTAGCCATGCTATCTTTAGCCATGCTATCTTTAGCCATGCTATCTTTAGCCATGCTATCTTTAGCCATGCTATCTTTAGCCATGCTATCTTTAGCCATGCTATCTTTAGCCATGCTATCTTTAGCCATGCTGTCTTTAGCCATGCTGTCTTTAGCCATGCTATCTTTAGCCATGCTGTCTTTAGCCATGCTGTCTGCATAAGAAGCTGCAGCTGTCATACATAACGCACTAGTTAAGATTACCAATATTAATTTTTTCATAACAAATTTACTCTCTATCAGTTTATTTATATTAATACTACCATTATAACTATGGGTTATTGATTAAAAAATGATTACAAATTTGTCATAAAGCGAGGAGTAAGAAATATGGGCTTGTTGCAAATAATAAATTTGCGCATTTTTCACTCAGCGCTAAGAAAGTGAAGAACGCTCATAATGTATAAACTTTCCAATTTAGCGGCTAAAGACTTTGAAGGGATATTCGAGTATACAGAAATTGCAGTTGGGGTTAGGCGTCATAACCACTCTAAGCATGCAATTTTTTACCGATATAGAACCGATGATATTTTTGTTATCCGAATTCTTCATCAACAAATGGAGCCACTAAAACACTTTTATTTTGATGAGATTGACCTGTAAACTCGAAAACTTCAGTTAACTCATTTTTTATAAATCCCTTCTCATTAACTAGCTTAGTTTCTTTAAACTTATCGTGCGGAACTGGTTCTCTATAAGTCGATTTTTATAAGAAATGCGTACCATATTGCTTGGTGCAGATAAGGTAGACTTAAATTGCACTTTTATATCGATTACGCGCGCGTCCATTATATGATGTTGTTTATTTTTAGAGGATAGAACATAACCACAATGAAAGAGATTAAATCAGGCCGTATTCAAATTTTGACAGAACAGGAGATTCATGAGCTCTATTCTCGTCCAATATTTAATCAAATTGAGCGTGAAGAATATTTTTCATTAGATCCGAGTATAAAAAAAATCCTCACTAAAATGGGAAAAATTGAAACGAAAATATATTTAATTCTTCTGATTGGTTATTTTCGCGCGAAGCCTGTTGTCGCTCAATTTAAACTACGAGAGGTTAAACAAGATGTCGACTATATTTATGCGACACATTTTCCAAATAGAAAGCCGAAATACCCCTTTATTGCTAAAAGTACTCGAGCAACATTGATCGCTAAAATGCATGAAATACTGGGTTTTTCGCGGTTATTAAGACAAGATAAACAAGCCTTGATAGAGCGTTTGGGTGATGTCGCAACAATCTGTACATACCCCAAATATATTTTTGATGAATGCCTCGCTTTTTTAGGTCAAAACAGAATTGGATTAGTGGGTTATTCCACTTTGCAAAATATGATCACCACGGTTTTAGCTAATGAGAGGCATCGTACCGAGTTGATCCTTTCAAATAGCGTGCCACCAATAATACATAAAAAATTAAAGAAGATACTGCATACAAAAGGGGTTTTAAATAGTCTATCTGGCCAACAAGGCGCAGCTAAAGATTTTACACCGACAGAGCTCGCAAGTGAAATTGAAACGCATAATGCCATAAAAAGTGTTTATCCCGACGTAAAACGTCTTGTTGGTGAATTGGGATTATCATTAGGTAATTTAAGCTATTATGCATCGATTATTCAACATCAATCGATTTATAAAATTCGTCGATTTCCCGAATGGCAAGGCATGTTATATCTGGTTTGTTATCTATTTTTTCGCTACCAAGAAACTAATGATAAATTGGTAACAGCTTTTTTATATGTGACGAGAAAGCAAAGGGAAGCTGCGAGTGCTTTAGCTAAGTTACGCATTGCAGAAGAACTGGAAATTATTCGTGAAAAGTTAATGCATGCGGGTAATATTTTACACCTCTTTGTTGATGAAAACGTCAGTGACAATACGCAATTTGGTGATATTCGCCAAAATGCATTTGCAATGATGTCTAAAGATGAAATTCAGTTAATAAGTCAACATCTTAATAAGAATAGTTTTGATAAAACCCATTATGAGTGGCTATACATTGATACACAATACAGAAAAATTGCGAATACAATGAGGTCACTCTTTCTCGCGATTGATATCGAGTGCGAACCAGGATTACAACTACTATCTTCCCAATTATTAACAGCAAAATCAGAACTTCAAAAAGATAAGCACATTTCTACCGTCGATCAGCGGTTACTGTTAAAAAACGATAAACCTTTTATCCTGATAGATGAACAGGTTAATACTCAACGATTTGAATACTATTTATACCAAAAAGTGGCTCGGATGATTGAGAGTAACAATATTTACATCAATGAAAGCGCCAGCAACAAGCGTTTAGACGATGATCTGATTTCAGCCACCGAGTGGAAAAAAAGCCATGTCATCATTCAAAAAACAGGATTAACTCGGCTCAATACACCGATACAACAAACGCTTTCGGAATTAACGCAAAAACTGAGAGACCAAATGGAGCGAATTGGTCGCAATATCCATGATGGAGCCAATGATTTCGTGACACTTCAACCGCGTTCAAATCAGTTAACATGGAAACTGGCGAATAAACGCTGGAAAGATGACATTGATAATCCCATATATAACCAGCTCCAACATATGGGGATCATTGAAATTATGGACTATGTTCATCAAAAAACGGGTTACTTAGATGCATTTAAAAATATCGCCATCAAAAAAGAAAAACACTAAGGCCAAAGAGGGCGATTTACTCGCTTGCATATTTGGAAATGGCTCAAACTATGGTGTTCATCATATGTCATCAATATCAGATAGAGCCATCGGTGTGCTTAGAGCCGTCAATGATGGTTATATTAGGCCTGAAACAACGAGTGAAGCTAATGATATGATAGCTGATGCTTTAGCAAAACTCCCCATTTTCAAATATTATACGATTAACGAAAGTGCCCCATTTGGTAGTATTGATGGCCAAAAACATGGTTGCCGAATCAATACATTTAAAGCCCGTTTTTCTGCTAAATATTTCCGAAAAGGGAAAGGCGTATCAGCACTCACATTAGTTTCAAATCATGTACCAATAAATACGAAAGTGATTTCAGCCAATGAATATGAGGCTCACCACGCATTCGATTTACTCTATAATAATACCAGCCATATTCAGCCCAAAACATTAGCAACAGACACGCATGGCGTTAACAATGTAAACTTTGCTATCCTTGATCTCTTTGGGTATCAGTTTGCCCCGCGATATGCAAAATTTAAACACGTTTTTAATGAATTGTTTGAGATCGAGTATGATGAAATCCTTTCCCTGAAACTTAAAAAATCGCTCAACTTATCACTCATTCAAGAAGAGTGGGAAAATATTCAATGGATAATTTGTTCATTAAGCCGTAAAACGACGACACAAAGCACGGTGATTACTAAGCTTTCTAACAGTAAGAAAAACAATCGCACCTTAGCGGCTCTTCGTGAATATGACCGAATAATTAAGTGTTTATACGTTCTCGATTATGTTGATGACAAAATGCTCAGGCAGTTTGTCCAACAAGCACTTAATCGGGGTGAGGCTTACCATCAATTACGGCGTGCAATTGCGTCAATTAATGGTAATCAATTCAGAGGTGGCGATGATTACCAGATAGAACAATGGAATGATTGTGCTCGTATCATTGCTAACTGCATTATTTATTATAATTCTGCATTATTATCCAGTTTGATTGAAAAATTTGCGCGTGAAAATAATCAAGAAGCGGTGAATATGATAGCTGAGTTATCACCTGTCGCATGGCAGCATATACAGCTGGCCGGTAATTACACCTTTGGCCTTAAAAAAGATAATATTGTACTGGAAAGATTACTGGAGAATTTAGATCCTCTTATTTCAGAAGAGTCGTTAAGCTTAGCGGCATAGTCTATTAATATTATTAAACTATATATCGGCTGTAGTCCTTGATATCAAAGGGCTACAAGCAAACTTTGGACTTTTCGATGAAATGGGCACACAACCCCAAAATCGGTGGAGCTGCATGACAAAGTCATCGGGCATTATCTGAACATAAAACACTATCAATAAGTTGGAGTCATTACCGCGAATGTGTTAGACGGTGTCCACCATAGAAAAGCCAGAAAACGAAATCAGATATTTTAGTCGCCACATATCGTGTCCTGTGATATTTGATTACTATCACCCGATAAGCGTATTAATAAATGCTGGCTCAACATTGGTGGATATTTAAATGGTCATATTCCTGATGACCTAACGTGGGAGTTGTGTCGGGCTTAAAGCTAATTCACCGTAAGAACAATTTTCCCAACATGCTTGCCGGACTCCATCAATGCATGCGCGCGTGCTGCTTCGCGTAACGGGAATGTGCTGTGAATCATGGGATGGCAACGACCTGCATTGAGAATCGGCCAGATATTTTTAAGCAAGTCATTGGCAATTTCGGCTTTTTCGACCGAAGTTCGTGCTCGCATCGTTGAACCCGTGACAACCGCTCGCTTCAACGCGAGTTCTTGCAGATCCACTTGATCTGCGAAAGCTCCGCCAAGGAAGCCAATGATTACCAGCCGGCCATCCATTCCTAAACTCCTCATATTTCGGGAGAAATAGGATGCACCCATTATATCGAGAATGATATCAACGCCACGGCCATCCGTTTGCTTCAAAATGAAATCAGAAAAATCAGTTGTCCGGTAGTTGACTGGCGTAGCGCCAAGCTCTGCGATCACATCGCATTTATCATCTGATCCAGCCGTCGCATATGCCTCGATACCGATTTCGCGGCATAGCATCAACGCGGTTGTGCCGATACCACTTGTTCCCCCATGAATCAGAACACTCTGACCCTGTGTTGCGCCACCAATCTTGAACAAGTTTGCCCAGACGGTGAACAGAGTCTCAGGAAGTGCCGCCGCTGCTATCATTGACATGCTGTCTGGCACCGGCAGTGTCTGGCTTTCCGGCACGATGCAATACTCACCATAACCACCGCCATTCGTCAGAGCACAGACTCGGTCACCAATCTTTACGCCCGTGACGCCTTCTCCAATTGATGAAACCGTTCCAGCGACCTCAAGACCAGGAATAGGGGTTACGTCGTCAGGCATAGGGTAATGACCCTGGCGTTGAATGACGTCAGGACGATTAACACCTGCGGCCTTGACGCGAACCAAAATTTCCCCAGCCTTTGGCACCGGAATCGTTGTCTGAACGGGCGTTAAAACCTCTGGCCCGCCAGGCTCAGAGATTTCAATGACAGTCATTTTATTCGCAGTATGTAACATGAACGTAAGTCCTTATGATTTTGTTTTTCGTTGAATTTCCCAACTACACTGTGTCTCATCACTAGCCACTTTTCTGTACGTTGCAGCACGTACCCTCTGCGGATTCCGATTTACTTGAACATCCATTCCGGTTTTATTTGAACACCTTGGATCAACGCATCGTTGGCTAAGGAAGTTGCGATTAAGTGGTCCGCAGCTCCCGATATGACGCCCCAAACCGTCCTTTATCGACGTCCTGTGGCTCAATTTTCCAATTTTCAGCCCAAAATCGTCTCTTCGTGGCTGATTTTGGCCCTGTTTCAGGCCAATTTCCTCATTTCAGGTAGATCTCGCCTGTGCCCGTATCAATTGGTCAACTCGAACCAGGTTCGCCAGGGTGAATAACATCGCCAGTTGACTGTCATTTTTAGCCAGCCCCTTGTACCTGGCTTTGACGAAACCAAACTGACATTTTACTATCCGAAATGGATGCTCAACCTTCGCTCGGATACTCGCTTTCAGGTATTCGTAACGGATGGCCAGCTTGTTCTTGCGCGGGTGTTGCTTCAATGCATTCACTTTGCCGGGACGCTTGGCGATAAGCCAGTCTGCGCTGACATCGCTGAGCTCATCGCGCTTTTCGGCCCCCTGATAACCAGCATCGGCTGAGATAAATTCTTCATCGCCATGCAGTAACTTGCCAACCTGATTGAGGTCGTGCTCGTTAGCCGCCGTGGTCACCAGACTGTGGGTCAGGCCACTTTTGGCGTCCACGCCAATGTGCGCTTTCATGCCGAAGTACCACTGGTTACCTTTCTTGGTCTGGTGCATGTCTTCATCACGGCTGTTGTGTTTGTTTTTGGTAGAGCTGGGGGCTTGAATGATGGTGGCATCCACCAAGGTGCCCTGGGTCATTAGAACGCCACACTCTGCTAGCCAGTGATTAACGGTACTGAAGATTTTGCGGGCCAGTTCATGCTGCTCCAGCGGCACTGTTGCAAATAGTCGGTGGTGATAAACTTATCATCCCCTTTTGCTGATGGAGCTGCACATGAACCCATTCAAAGGCCGGCATTTTCAGCGTGACATCATTCTGTGGGCCGTACGCTGGTACTGCAAATACGGCATCAGTTACCGTGAGCTGCAGGAGATGCTGGCTGAACGCGGAGTGAATGTCGATCACTCCACGATTTACCGCTGGGTTCAGCGTTATGCGCCTGAAATGGAAAAACGGCTGCGCTGGTACTGGCGTAACCCTTCCGATCTTTGCCCGTGGCACATGGATGAAACCTACGTGAAGGTCAATGGCCGCTGGGCGTATCTGTACCGGGCCGTCGACAGCCGGGGCCGCACTGTCGATTTTTATCTCTCCTCCCGTCGTAACAGCAAAGCTGCATACCGGTTTCTGGGTAAAATCCTCAACAACGTGAAGAAGTGGCAGATCCCGCGATTCATCAACACGGATAAAGCGCCCGCCTATGGTCGCGCGCTTGCTCTGCTCAAACGCGAAGGCCGGTGCCCGTCTGACGTTGAACACCGACAGATTAAGTACCGGAACAACGTGATTGAATGCGATCATGGCAAACTGAAACGGATAATCGGCGCCACGCTGGGATTTAAATCCATGAAGACGGCTTACGCCACCATCAAAGGTATTGAGGTGATGCGTGCACTACGCAAAGGCCAGGCCTCAGCATTTTATTATGGTGATCCCCTGGGCGAAATGCGCCTGGTAAGCAGAGTTTTTGAAATGTAAGGCCTTTGAATAAGACAAAAGGCTGCCTCATCGCTAACTTTGCAACAGTGCCTAAAATAAGCCTTATATCCAAGCATAAAACAAGGTTGTCTAGACTTCTTTTAACAGTAAAGTTATCATAAAACTGAATTTTATTTTTTAGGTAAGTTTATGCATTCTATCCGCATTCGTTAAGACACAACTATTTGCATAGTGACACTATTTTATAATGGTGGGCTTTTGTTGTGTCTTTAAGAATATATGCGGATATATAAAGTAAAAGTATGCTTAATTTATAAGTATGCTTTTAGTGCATAGTTTCCAGTTATAACTTAATTGACTAGCTATTTGTCCACCCTGTGGATGAATAGCTTTTTTTTTGGGAGGACACTGTGATGCTAGCTTTTGTTTTCACCTAAATCCTGTTTGCTGCATAAAAAATTTCAAGAGCTAAACAGGAGTAAATAAAAATGAGTTTAATTATTAAAGCGAGAAACATACGCTTGGATTATGCTGGGCGTGATGTTTTGGATATTGATGAATTGGAAATTCACTCTTATGACCGTATTGGTCTTGTGGGTGATAACGGAGCAGGAAAGAGTAGTTTACTCAAAGTACTTAATGGCGAAATTGTTTTAGCCGAAGCGACATTACAGCGTTTTGGTGATTTTGCACATATCAGCCAACTGGGCGGAATCGAAATAGAAACGGTCGAAGACCGGGCAATGTTATCTCGCCTTGGTGTTTCCAATGTACAAAACGACACAATGAGTGGCGGAGAGGAAACTCGTGCAAAAATTGCTGCCGCATTTTCCCAACAAGTACATGGCATTCTAGCGGATGAACCAACCAGCCACCTTGATCTCAATGGAATAGATCTACTTATTGGTCAACTTAAAGCATTTGATGGAGCATTACTTGTTATCAGTCATGACCGATATTTTCTTGATATGGTTGTAGACAAGATATGGGAGTTAAAAGACGGTAAAATTACGGAATATTGGGGTGGTTACTCGGATTACTTGCGTCAAAAAGAAGAAGAGCGACAACACCAAGCCGTAGAATATGAGCTGATGATGAAGGAACGGGAGCGATTAGAATCTGCTGTGCAAGAAAAACGCCAGCAAGCTAATCGATTAGACAATAAGAAAAAAGGAGAAAAATCCAAAAACTCTACCGAAAGTGCTGGACGACTTGGGCATGCAAAAATGACTGGCACCAAGCAAAGAAAACTGTATCAGGCAGCTAAGAGTATGGAAAAGCGTTTGGCTGCATTAGAAGATATTCAAGCACCAGAGCATTTGCGTTCTATTCGTTTTCGTCAAAGTTCAGCCCTAGAACTGCACAATAAGTTCCCGATTACGGCAGATGGTCTGAGCTTAAAATTTGGTAGCCGTACTATCTTTGATGACGCTAACTTTATAATACCGCTTGGCGCTAAAGTCGCTATAACTGGATCGAATGGAACAGGGAAAACGTCCTTGTTAAAAATGATATCAGAACGTGCTGATGGATTAACCATATCTCCAAAAGCTGAAATTGGCTACTTTACACAAACAGGATATAAATTTAACACGCATAAATCTGTGCTCTCCTTTATGCAGGAAGAGTGCGAGTACACAGTTGCGGAAATTCGTGCAGTATTGGCTTCAATGGGGATCGGAGCGAATGATATTCAAAAAAACTTATCCGACTTATCGGGAGGTGAAATCATCAAACTGCTTTTATCCAAAATGCTTTTAGGAAAATATAATATTTTGCTTATGGATGAACCAGGAAACTATCTTGACCTAAAAAGTATTGCCGCATTAGAAACAATGATGAAGTCCTATGCAGGAACTATTATCTTCGTATCTCATGACAAGCAATTGGTCGATAATATTGCTGACATTATCTACGAGATCAAAGACCACAAAATCATCAAGACTTTTGAGAGAGATTGTTAATGATAGCCAATCTAATCCGAACATTAATTATTGAACTCTTTAAAGGAAATTAAAAATGACAATTCAAGATATTCAATCACTTGCTGAAGCACACGGCTTGTTGCTTACGGACAAAATGAATTTCAATGAAATGGGCATTGATTTTAAGGTCGTTTTTGCTCTTGATACAAAGGGGCAACAATGGTTGCTGCGTATTCCTCGTCGTGATGGCATGAGGGAACAAATCAAGAAAGAAAAACGCATTTTAGAATTGGTAAAAAAACATCTTTCTGTAGAGGTTCCTGATTGGAGAATTTCATCTACAGAATTAGTGGCTTATCCCATACTTAAAGATAATCCTGTTTTAAATTTGGATGCTGAAACCTATGAAATAATTTGGAATATGGACAAAGATAGCCCGAAATACATAACATCTTTGGCAAAAACCTTATTTGAAATCCATAGTATTCCTGAAAAAGAAGTTCGGGAAAATGATTTGAAAATTATGAAACCTTCAGATTTAAGACCTGAAATAGCAAACAATTTGCAGTTAGTAAAATCTGAAATTGGTATAAGTGAGCAATTGGAAACCCGCTACAGAAAATGGTTGGATAATGATGTTCTATGGGCAGATTTCACCCAATTTATACATGGCGATTTATATGCTGGGCATGTACTAGCTTCAAAGGATGGAGCTGTTTCAGGCGTTATTGATTGGTCAACAGCCCATATAGATGACCCAGCGATTGATTTTGCTGGGCATGTAACTTTGTTTGGAGAAGAAAGCCTCAAAACTCTAATCATCGAGTATGAAAAACTAGGGGGTAAAGTTTGGAATAAACTATATGAACAGACTTTAGAAAGAGCAGCGGCCTCTCCTTTGATGTATGGTTTATTTGCCTTAGAAACTCAAAATGAAAGCCTTATCGTTGGAGCAAAAGCTCAGTTGGGAGTTATATAATTTAAAAATATGATTGCTGAGGCACTGTTGCAAATAGTCGGTGGTGATAAACTTATCATCCCCTTTTGCTGATGGAGCTGCACATGAACCCATTCAAAGGCCGGCATTTTCAGCGTGACATCATTCTGTGGGCCGTACGCTGGTACTGCAAATACGGCATCAGTTACCGTGAGCTGCAGGAGATGCTGGCTGAACGCGGAGTGAATGTCGATCACTCCACGATTTACCGCTGGGTTCAGCGTTATGCGCCTGAAATGGAAAAACGGCTGCGCTGGTACTGGCGTAACCCTTCCGATCTTTGCCCGTGGCACATGGATGAAACCTACGTGAAGGTCAATGGCCGCTGGGCGTATCTGTACCGGGCCGTCGACAGCCGGGGCCGCACTGTCGATTTTTATCTCTCCTCCCGTCGTAACAGCAAAGCTGCATACCGGTTTCTGGGTAAAATCCTCAACAACGTGAAGAAGTGGCAGATCCCGCGATTCATCAACACGGATAAAGCGCCCGCCTATGGTCGCGCGCTTGCTCTGCTCAAACGCGAAGGCCGGTGCCCGTCTGACGTTGAACACCGACAGATTAAGTACCGGAACAACGTGATTGAATGCGATCATGGCAAACTGAAACGGATAATCGGCGCCACGCTGGGATTTAAATCCATGAAGACGGCTTACGCCACCATCAAAGGTATTGAGGTGATGCGTGCACTACGCAAAGGCCAGGCCTCAGCATTTTATTATGGTGATCCCCTGGGCGAAATGCGCCTGGTAAGCAGAGTTTTTGAAATGTAAGGCCTTTGAATAAGACAAAACGCTGCCTCATCGCTAACTTTGCAACAGTGCCCCTAATCGTGTTCAGCAGAATAGCCGGAGGAAGTTTCCTACTGTCGATAAGAAAGGATTGGCACAGGGAGTGTGAATATCGAAACACCATCACAGAATAATGCCAGATAGAAATGCGATAGTAGGGTTGGATATTTAAATAAGGAGCATCCCGACTTAAAATGAATATGACTGCGTAACCAGGCGCAATAAAAAAAGCGAAAGAATCGCTTTTATTCTGGTTGTTTTTTCGAAGAGTGACCGTTTTCTGAGATGACAAGAAATAAGGAAGTCCTATGATCGCTAGCGGAATAGTTCAAAAAATGAATGCGCAAATGAATCAGGAGTTTTATACCTCAAATTTGTATCTTCAGCTCAGCCAGAGGTGCAGCGAGAATAGCCTTAATGGCACCGCACTATTTTTGCGTCATCAGGCGCAAAATACGGTGACGCAAATGATGCGCATGTACGAATACATCAAACAGAGCGGCGCCACGCCGGTGTTACAGGAGCAACACGCCCGGTGCGGTGAATTTTCCACGCTGGAAGATCTGTTTGAGCAGACGGTAAGCGATTACCAGAAGCGCATTAATGCGCTGACCTCTTTGACGGAAGACGCCCAGGCAGCAAACGATAAGTCAGCGATTAACTTCCTGAAGCGATACAGAAAAGAGGAAATCGTGGACGGGACGCTGTTGCAAATCATTCTGGATGAAGTCCGCAGCGCTAAAAAAGCGGGCATCAACATGCAGCAAACCGACCACTATCTGGTTGGCGTGATCGATCGCTATCACTAAATCAATTTCGCAGTACGAGGAGGTTTTACGCCTCCTCAGAAAATCTGTTTTACATCAGAAACAGAGGTTTATGCCAGTGAACATTTGATACCCAACACGTCATAGTGATTTTTTAACTTAGCGTTTTTATATCGTGCCAAAAATGTCTCTGCTTGTGTCTTTATATTAAGGAAGGTGCGAATAAGCAGGTCATTTCTTCCCAAGCTGACTCGCTGATTAAAATTTCGCGGATCTGGGCCGATTTTTTTCCCGCAAACACATCGAATCAGCCTATTTAGGCTATTTTTTCCACCATTTCTGGCGTTATTTCCGGTTTTTACTGAGATCTCTCCCACTGACGTATCATTTGGTCCACCCGAAACAGGTTGGCCAGGGTGAATAACATCGCCAGTTGGTTATCGTTTTTCAGCAGCCCCTTGTATCTGGCTTTCACGAAGCCGAACTGCCGCTTGATGATGCGAAACGGGTGCTCCATCCTGGCACGGATGCTGGCTTTCATGTATTCGATGTTGATGGCCGTTTTGTTCTTGCGCGGATGCTGCTTCAAGGTTTTTACCCTGCCGGGACGCTCGGCGATCAGCCAGTCCACATCCACCTCGGCCAGCTCCTCGCGCTGTGGCGCTCCTTGGTAGCCGGCATCGGCTGAGACAAATTGCTCCTCTCCATGAAGCAGATTACCCGGCTGATTGAGGTCATGCTCGTTGGCCGCGGTGGTGACCAGGCTGTGGGTCAGGCCACTCTTGGCATCGACACCAATGTGGGCCTTCATGCCAAAGTGCCACTGATTGCCTTTCTTGGTCTGATGCATCTCCGGATCGCGTTGCTGCTCTTTGTTCTTGGTAGAGCTGGGTGCCTCAATGATGGTGGCATCCACCAAAGTGCCTTGGGTCATCATGACGCCTGCTTCGGCCAGCCAGCGATTGATGGTCTTGAACAATTGGCGGGCCAGTTGATGCTGCTCCAGCAGGTGGCGGAAATTCATGATGGTGGTGCGGTCCGGCAGGGCGCTATCCAGGGATAACCGGGCAAACAGGCGCATGGAGGCGATTTCGTACAGAGCATCTTCCATCGCGCCATCGCTCAGGTTGTACCAATGCTGCATGCAGTGAATGCGTAGCATGGTTTCCAGCGGATAAGGTCGCCGGCCATTACCAGCCTTGGGTTAAAACGGCTCGATGACTTCCACCATGTTTTGCCATGGCAGAATCTGCTCCATGCGGGACAAGAAAATCTCTTTTCTGGTCTGACGGCGCTTACTGCTGAATTCACTGTCGGCGAAGGTAAGTTGATGACTCATGATGAACCCTGTTCCATGGCTCCAGATGACAAACATGATCTCATATCAGGGACTTGTTCGCACCTTCCATAGCTAAACATGATTTCCCCATCAAACAGTAAGTCGTGTCAATTCCTAGAGTTAACACATTTCTGATCATGACTCACACGTTACGTTCAGTCGGTAGCCATCTGTGCAAAAAATGCGCTTAGCGTAGGATAATTTCCTTTTTCCAAGCGGACCCCAGGGACAACGGAACGCAACACCAAGTAGATTGATGACATAAAGTTCCTTCAATTCCGATCTGCCCTCCCGCTTTCATTTTCTGCCGCAGATCACTTTTGTTGCCATTCCTTTACAACAGCTCCCCAATCGACAGTTCTCTCGACCAATTTCCCATCAGCATACTTTCTTGTCCAAACATCCCAGAAGTCAGGGTCATCAGAATGGGGTTGCTGATCTTTCGTCAAATTTTTCATTTTAACCAGGACAGGAAGCTCAGATGCCCAGCCCATCAGTATTGCATGTTGGGATGGCAGTGAAGGCAACTCACGGAGTAATCCTCGCAAATTATCAGGTACCATTTTATGAACTTGCTCCTGATCTTTGTCATTACTAATTCGATGCAGAAGAAAAGTATTACATTGAGATAAAACTGTAGGTGATAATTCTGATGGTCGTTGCGAGGAAACCACCATCCCAAGACCAAATTTTCTGCCTTCTCGTGCAATTTTCTCAAACACTTGGCAGCAAACAGCTGCGACATCCTGATTTTCAGAGTCATCACGATACCGTTTAATAAATGTATGTGCTTCTTCAGCTACAAGTACCGTAGGTAAAGATTTATTATATAGTCTTCTATAGCGTTGCAATGATTCAAAAATAATCCTTGAAATCACAGCAGTAACAATGTGAGTAATTTCGCTTGGAACTAGAGATAGATCTATTATAGAAATACAACTGTTATCATCTCTTGAACAATCGGTACCAAGATATTTCTCTAACCATTTAGCTAAGTCAATCCGATTATCAGCATCATTAGTAACAGATCTCATCCTTGTATCTGAGAGCATGGTGCGTATTCTGGCAACCAAATATTCAACATATTGTTCACTGCCATTTTCTTGAGCAAGAGCTTCTAAATAGGCAACCAGGTTATTACCATCAAATGGTAACGGTATATCTTCATTCTTTGGTAGTAACTCTTTCTCAAACCCTCCGAACTCTCTAAATGCAGAGGTAACACTCTCGATAATGCTATCTATTTCAGGCACGGTCGCTTGCATGGTTGCGTACTGTACATTCCTATCTTGTCTATATTTAGACATTATTGTGATTACATTCGTTAAGTTGTTATTTCCAAGTTTATCTCTGTATCCTTCAAAGCTTTCAATCCATTTACCCATTATCTCGTTAAAGCCTTTTGCAGGCCCCCAAGCTCCAAAGGGTTTCCCTGAACTTTTATCATGTTTTAAGGTTATGAGAACATTCCCTAGAAAACGTTTTATTTCTATATTTGAGGTTGTTTCAAGTTCAAAATCTTCGTTTCTCATTGCCCTTAGAGAACGCTTTAGTAAAGGAAGTTGGGCTTTAGGACTCGCTTGCGTAAATGATGCCCATTCCGAGCTATTCCAAAACCAAGATGGCACTTGGAGTTGATGCTCATTTTCCCCAGCTTCGACTTTAAAAATTCTGCCTTTAAATTTTGTAGTTGGTCCCAAAGCACGTACATACTCGCCATTGGGGTCTAATATAATAAATCTGGCGTTTGGTTTTACTTCTGACTCCATTGCAGCTTCGAGTGACCATTGGATTAATCCTGCGACAGAACAAGACTTACCACTACCAGTATTACCAAGTACTGCTATATGACGACCAAATAATCTATCAGGGTCTACGGCTACATTAGCATTGTTAGCAAGTGGACTTTGCCCAATAACTATTCGTCTATTATCACCAGACTCGACAATTGATCTAAGCTGTAAATCTGTTGGTAGTAAAATAGCTGAACCAATAGAAGGAAATGATTCAGAGCCGCGTTGAAATTTAAAATAATCAGTACCATCTTTGGAAAAGCGTTTAAGAGTTCCGACTGGATTTAAACTTATTTTTTTTCGAGGAAATGGTAGGTTTACTAGACCAAAATCTTGAATATCTCTTTGTTTAGGATAAGGTGAATGCTCAACTGCAAGCCACTCTATTTGCCCAACTAAGTAACCATTATCACATGAGACTAATACATAGCTGTTTACTCTAGGAAAATTTCTAGGTGTGCCTGCATTCAAAGCGACAGCATCAGGTGAATCGATATCTAATAGTGCTCTAATTTCATTGGGTGAAACAAAATCTACAGTACCTACCCTGAGTTGCTCACCTTGTTCAATGGGAAATGAGTTCATTCGGAATCCCCACTATTATTTGAGGTAGTTGCACGATACAAACCTCTTGACTTCAATAGCTCCGCCATACGAATTGATGATCTGTCTATCGCGGCTTTAGGAAGATAAAAATCTACTAATTTCTTTATATCTCCAAAGTGATCACCAAGCAATAAAGATATTTGAGCTTTTCTTCCACTATCGTTTATAAAACGCATGATTCTACCAAGTGGATCACCGTATGCAATTATTACTATATGCGTTGAGGGTATTGTCAACATGTCAATAATAACCCGATTTATATGCTCATCGCCAAAACTATAACCATATGTTACCAAGGTGCTATTAGGACGACATGTTGCAGATGCTAAATCCCTAAATAGCTCAACATAAGGATATTCAGATGTTTCACGGTCTTTAACTGAATTTGGATAAATCATTAATTGTTGATAATTTGCAGTTCCGGTAGTTTCCACCTGTAAAAAGGGTTCAACCGAACTGGCTCCAAATGGCAATCCAAAACGCCTTATAGCCCCTTCAGTAGCATACCAGTCCAATGAACCATGTAATTTAGTAAATCGCGCCACACCTTCCAAATATCTTGGCTCACCCCGAATCCCTGGTGGGTTGTAATGATAATCCACTTCTAACCGAGAAGATCTAAAAATTGGTGCTATAGTACCGACAAATCTGTCAATTAAACGAAGACCTGCTATTTCAGCGCCCGTTTCAATTATCCTGTCGTAATTTGTCGTAAAAATATGTAATCGATCCCTAGTTGCTGTTCGACTTGAAAAACTCATCAAAAAACTTACTAAATAATTAAATGTTTCTGTTTTTAAATCGTTGTTTGCATCACGAATTAATTTTTCACCATAACTAACTGAGTCTGAAAATAATTTCAGACACCTTGTTAGCTCATTATTTAACTCTACTAACTCACTTTTTAAATTTCGATATGAGGGAGCACCTGGTGGAGATGGTGGAACCGGTAGGTTTTGTACCGTTAAAATCTCTAGTCCTTTAATCAACTCATTAATTGAACGAATCTGATCTTCAATATTACCCTTTCCCCTTCCTGAGGCGTCTGCTGTTTTAGCTACATAACTGTCTATTTCAGCCTTACAAACTTTGAGATCTTCAATCCATCCCATACCTTGAGGTTTGGTGCCGGTCGCTGACTCTTGGATAGCCGAACTAAGGCCGGCGCCAATAAGTATATTTAAGTGTTCAGACTGAAAAAGTGCAGTTAACCAAGGTTCTACTCTTGAACGCAAAAAGTCAGGAGTGATTTTATCTTCTGGTTTTGCCCATGCGCAGTGTCCAACGACTTTAAATGCACCAACTTCGCTGTGTGGGTCCAACTGAACCGGAGACTGGTCATCGCCAAGCTTTAAATATTGACTCAATTTGAATACATCCTTTTTTCGAGTTTAAATATTGCTAAATAGAAGCCGTTCAGGTTTTTAAGAATGCTCATCTTTCTTATTTATTATTGGAAAGATTAATATTGTTAGTAACCGTTTTTCTTTTCAGCCTAAAATACGTCGCCCGTGATATACCCGTTTTTTCCATTACCTCTTTTACTTCTACGTCCTTATTGATCAATTCATTAGCTAATTCAGCCTTTCTATGAGGTTTTCTTCCGAATTTGACGCCCTTAATCATAGCTGCCTGCCGTCCATCGTTAGTTCGTTCCAAGATCCTTTCACGTTCCGCTTCGGCAACAGCAGCTAGTATCTGGATGACCATTTTTCCCATAGTGCCTTCAGTACTAAGGCCGTTCTCAAGAAAGCGAATAGCGATGCCTTTTTTATAGCAAGTATCCACGATGCGAATCATATCTGCGGTATTACGTCCAAGACGATCCATTTTTGTACAGAGAATAATGTCATCTTTCTCCGCTCTGGCAAGGAGTCGCTGTAGCCCTTCGCGCTCATCAGTTGCTCCCGACATCATGTCAGTAAACACTCGATCATCCCTCACTCCCGCTGTGTTGAGCTCAGTAACCTGGCTCGTCAGTTTCTGATGGCTGGTTGATACTCTTGCATACCCTAATAATGCCATTTTGGTCTCATAAATCGATATTGATACTGCGTAGTATCATAAGGCATAAATCACGATTTTTGATACTCATGTTTAGGGCAGTTTTCATTGGTCTCAAAATTTATAATATTTGAGACGGTTAAAAAATGAACAGAACTCCCGTTTACGAAAGGATGCGCAATGAGTGATGACTTTCTTACCAGCGAACAGACAGAAAACTACGGTCGCTATGTGGCAGAACCAAATGAGGTTCAGCTGGCTCGGTATTTTCATCTGGATGAGCGTGACCTTGCTTTTATTAATCAGCGACGGGGAAAACATAACCGGCTGGGGATTGCACTTCAGCTGACTACGGCGCGCTTTCTGGGAACGTTTCTTCCTGATCTCCTTCAAATTCCCTCATTCATCCGTTTTTACATTGCGGCACAGTTGAACATCAGCCGACCAGAGATCCTTTCCCGGTATGCTGAAAGAGACAATACCCGCTGGGAGCATCAGGGGCTTATCAAGCTCTATTATGATTATCATGATTTTGGTGATTTCCCCTGGTCATTCAGACTGAAGCGTTTGCTCTATACTCGCGCCTGGCTCAGCAATGAGCGTCCAGGTCTGCTGTTTGATTTTGCTACCGCATGGTTGCTGCAAAATAAGATCCTGCTACCCGCAGCCTCGACTCTGACAAGGCTGATTGGCGAAGTACGCGAACGGGCAAGTCGACGATTATGGCGAAGGCTGGCTTTGTTGCCTGACAGCTGGCAGAAAACACAACTGGACGGTTTACTTGAAATACCTGAAGGGCAGCGTATGTCGGTGCTGGAGGAGATGCGAAAAGGTCCTGTCACTATCAGTGGGCCGTCATTTACAGACGCCCTGGAGCGATATACCCGACTGCGTAGCATGGAGTTTTCCCGGCTGAATTTCTCCGGTCTGCCTGCCATCCAGCTGCGGAATTTGGCCCGTTATGCCGGAATGGCTTCGGTGAAATACATTTCAAGAATGCCTGACGAACGGCGACTGGCCGTGCTTACTGCGTTTGTGAAAGCACAGGAAATTTCGGCGCTTGACGAGGCCGTGGATGTGCTGGATATGCTTATTCTGGATATCACGCGTTCTGCAAAAAATATCGGGCAGAAAAAGCGGCTCAGGACCCTTAAAGATCTTGATCGTGCCGCGCTATTACTGGCACGGGCATGCACGTTATTACTTGATGAGAACACCGATGAAGCAGCTCTGCGGCAGGCTATTTTTCGCCGCATACCAAAGGACAAACTGGCTGAATCCGTCGGCAAGGTAAATGAGCTGGCGCGCCCGCAAGATACTCATTTTCAGGATGAAATGGTGGAACAATATGGACGGGTGAAGCGCTTCCTGTCCGCGATGTTGCGTGACTTACACTTTCAGGCCGCCCCGGCCGGGGAGCACACGTTGTCAGCAATCCATTATCTGGCCGAACTGAGTGGCTCAAAAAAGCGAATTCTCGACGATGCACCAGAGCAAATCATTTCCGGCCCCTGGAAACGTCTGGTCTACGACAGAGATGGTAGGATTCTACGAGCGGGTTACTCGCTGTGTCTTCTCGAGCGCCTTCAAGATTCTTTGCGCCGTCGTGATCTCTGGCTGGAGAACAGTGACCGGTGGGGGGACCCGCGTCAAAAATTGCTTCAGGGAGCTGAATGGCAGGCACAACGCATCCCGGTATGTCGGGCGCTGGGTCATCCATCAGACGGAACTAAAGCAGCAGAACAACTGGCTACGCGGCTTGATGACACATGGAAATCAGTGGCTTCACGTTTTGCCTGCAACGCAGCGGTCAGCATAAGCAATGAAGGTAAGCATCCCTCACTGACGATTAGCAGTCTGGATAAACTGGATGAGCCACCGGCACTGATACAATTGAATCGTCGGGTAAGAGAACTGATCCCTCCGGTTGATCTGACTGAGCTGTTGCTTGAAATAGATGCCCGAACCGGTTTTACCCGCGAATTCAGCCACGTCAGTGAATCAGGTGCTCGGGCGCAGGATCTCCAGGTCAGTCTGTGCGCAACACTGCTGGCAGAAGCCTGCAATATAGGGCATGAACCCCTGATAAAGCATAATATTCCCGCGCTTACTCGCCATCGTCTGAGCTGGGTTAAACAAAATTATCTCAGGGCAGAAACGCTGGTCAGCGCTAATGCACGGCTGGTTGATTTTCAGTCCACGCTGCCGCTCGCGGGGTACTGGGGAGGTGGTGAGGTTGCCTCCGCAGATGGTATGCGTTTTGTCACACCGGTTAAAACGGTTAATTCCGGACCAAATCGTAAATACTTTGGTTCAGGACGCGGTATCACCTGGTACAACTTCGTCTCCGATCAGTACTCCGGTTTCCATGGCATTGTCGTTCCCGGTACGCTTCGTGATTCCATCTTTGTACTGGAAGGGCTTCTGGAGCAGCAGACCGGGCTGAATCCGGTAGAAATTATGACGGACACGGCAGGATCCAGCGATATCATTTTTGGCCTGTTCTGGTTACTGGGCTACCAGTTTTCCCCTCGTCTGGCCGATGCAGGCGGGGCGATATTCTGGCGGGCAGATAAAACGGCACATTATGGTGCCCTGAATGAGCTGGCCCGGGGATGTGTTGAACTGTCAAAAATAGAATCCCAATGGGATGAAATGATGCGAATGGCGGGCTCACTGAAGCTTGGGACCATCCATGCATCAGAGCTTATTCGTTCACTGTTGAGAAGTAGCCGACCATCTGGTCTGGCTCAGGCGATTATGGAAGTGGGCCGGGTCAACAAGACGTTGTATCTTCTCAACTATATCGATGATGAGGATTACCGGCGTCGGATCCTCACTCAGCTCAACCGGGGAGAAGGACGCCATGCAGTGGCTCGAGCCATTTGCTACGGACAACGTGGTGAAATTAGAAAACGCTACCGTGAAGGGCAGGAAGATCAACTCGGTGCTCTGGGTCTGGTGACCAATGCGGTTGTGCTGTGGAACACACTTTACATGCAGGAGGCGTTGTCACATCTTCGCAAATCGGGGGAAACACCTGAAGAGGAGCATCTGGCAAGATTATCGCCGCTGATACATGGCCATATAAATATGCTGGGGCATTATACGTTTTCGTTACCGGAAGATATTCTGAAGGGCGAGTTAAGACCATTAAATTTCAATACAAACAATGAATTAACCTCTTAGCGTGGTTTTTTACATCATTGGACCTTGAACCCCTAGTAGGGTTGCAGCCACGAGTAAGTCTTCCCTTGTTATTGTGTAGCCAGAATGCCGCAAAACTTCCATGCCTAAGCGAACTGTTGAGAGTACGTTTCGATTTCTGACTGTGTTAGCCTGGAAGTGCTTGTCCCAACCTTGTTTCTGAGCATGAACGCCCGCAAGCCAACATGTTAGTTGAAGCATCAGGGCGATTAGCAGCATGATATCAAAACGCTCTGAGCTGCTCGTTCGGCTATGGCGTAGGCCTAGTCCGTAGGCAGGACTTTTCAAGTCTCGGAAGGTTTCTTCAATCTGCATTCGCTTCGAATAGATATTAACAAGTTGTTTGGGTGTTCGAATTTCAACAGGTAAGTTAGTTGCTAGAACCCATGGCTCCTTTGCCGACGCTGAGTAGATTTTAGGTGACGGGTGGTGACAATGAGTCCGTGTCGAGCGCTGATTTTTTCGGCCTTTAGAGCGAGATTTATACAATAGAATTTGGCATGAGATTGGATTGCTTTTAGTCAGCCTCTTATAGCCTAAAGTCTTTGAGTGACTAGATGACATATCATGTAAGTTGCTGATAGGTTTCCAGTTTTCCGCTCCTAGGTCTGCATATTGTACTTTTCCTCTTACTCGACTTAACCAGTACCAACCCAGCTTCTCAACGGATTTATACCATGGCACTTTAAAGCCAGCATCACTGACAATGAGCGGTGTGGTGTTACTCGGTAGAATGCTCGCAAGGTCGGCTAGAAATTGGTCATGAGCTTTCTTTGAACATTGCTCTGAAAGCGGGAACGCTTTCTCATAAAGAGTAACAGAACGACCGTGTAGTGCGACTGAAGCTCGCAATACCATAAGTCGTTTTTGCTCACGAATATCAGACCAGTCAACAAGTACAATGGGCATCGTATTGCCCGAACAGATAAAGCTAGCATGCCAACGGTATACAGCGAGTCGCTCTTTGTGGAGGTGACGATTACCTAACAATCGGTCGATTCGTTTGATGTTATGTTTTGTTCTCGCTTTGGTTGGCAGGTTACGGCCAAGTTCGGTAAGAGTGAGAGTTTTACAGTCAAGTAATGCGTGGCAAGCCAACGTTAAGCTGTTGAGTCGTTTTAAGTGTAATTCGGGGCAGAATTGGTAAAGAGAGTCGTGTAAAATATCGAGTTCGCACATCTTGTTGTCTGATTATTGATTTTTCGCGAAACCATTTGATCATATGACAAGATGTGTATCCACCTTAACTTAATGATTTTTACCAAAATCATTAGGGGATTCATCAGCGCTTTGTCGGTATTGAGCGTGGCAGGCTTTTCCCAGTGCTTCAGGCCTCGCAGGGCCTTGCCCAGGAACCGCTTCGCTGCCTTGGCGCTGCGGGTCGGCGACAGGTAGAAATCGATCGTGTCGCCCCGCTTGTCGACTGCCCGGTACAGGTAGGTCCACTTGCCCCGCACCTTGACGTAGGTTTCATCCAGGCGCCAGCTCGGATCAAAGCCACGCCGCCAGAACCAGCGCAGCCGCTTCTCCATCTCCGGGGCGTAGCACTGGACCCAGCGATAGATCGTCGTATGGTCGACCGAAATGCCGCGTTCCGCCAGCATTTCCTCAAGGTCGCGATAGCTGATCGGATAGCGACAATACCAGCGCACCGCCCACAGGATCACATCACCCTGGAAATGGCGCCACTTGAAATCCGTCATCGTTCCGTCCGTCCAATCTCCGCCAAGCATGCTCAAGCTTCACGATTTTTGCAACAGAGCCCACACGAGTATTGAGCATAGTCGAGATTGGTGCAGATCACTTCTGATATTGAACTGTCAGGAGCTGGCTGCACAACAGCCATTACGCCCAATCAACTGGTGCAGTCGTCTTCTGAAAATGACATTTGGTATCTCTCATAAACGGATGTTTTTGAGAGAACTATCTTCGGCCTTCACACGCACGAAAGGCGGCGAAGCTCCGCCGTTAATCCGTCCGCCGGAGATCTCGCCCAGGCAGGCTGAAGGCCGAGCAAGCCTGACAGGCCCGAAAAGCCCGGCACGGGCGTCGGCGGCGATGACGGCGGCGGCATTATCCAGGGTTGATGATGGAAGTGGAGGATATCGACAACCTCTCGCGCAACCAAGACATCGCGGTCGGACTGCAAGTGATCTTGAAGCCACGGGCCCGTCCCACCCCGACATGGACCTCGATGCCCGAACGGACGTTAGATTTCGAGTTCTAGGCGTTCTGCGATGAAGGTTGGATCCCAGCCGGGATTGAAAGTGTCGACGTGGGTGAATCCGAGCCGCTCGTATAGGCCACGCAGGTTCGGGTGGCAGTCGAGCCGCAGCTTGGCGCACCCCTGCGTTCGCGCGGCATGGCGGCAAGCCTCGATCAGCGCGGAGCTGACACCCCGGCCCGCATGTGTCCGTCGCACCGCGAGCTTGTGCAGATATGCGGCCTCCCCCTTGAGGGCGTCGGGCCAGAACTCGGGATCCTCGGCCGACAAGGTGCAACAGCCGACGATGCCGTCGCTGCAACTCGCGACTAGGAGCTCGGATCTCAGGACGAAGGTCTCCGCGAATGTCCGGTCGATCCGCGCGACGTCCCAGGCGGGCGTTCCCTTGGCGGACATCCACGCCGCAGCGTCGTGCATCAGCCGCACAACCTCGTCGATATCACCCGAGCAGGCGACCCGAACGTTCGGAGGCTCCTCGCTGTCCATTCGCTCCCCTGGCGCGGTATGAACCGCCGCCTCATAGTGCAGTTTGATCCTGACGAGCCCAGCATGTCTGCGCCCACCTTCGCGGAACCTGACCAGGGTCCGCTAGCGGGCGGCCGGAAGGTGAATGCTAGGCATGATCTAACCCTCGGTCTCTGGCGTCGCGACTGCGAAATTTCGCGAGGGTTTCCGAGAAGGTGATTGCGCTTCGCAGATCTCCAGGCGCGTGGGTGCGGACGTAGTCAGCGCCATTGCCGATCGCGTGAAGTTCCGCCGCAAGGCTCGCTGGACCCAGATCCTTTACAGGAAGGCCAACGGTGGCGCCCAAGAAGGATTTCCGCGACACCGAGACCAATAGCGGAAGCCCCAACGCCGACTTCAGCTTTTGAAGGTTCGACAGCACGTGCAGCGATGTTTCCGGTGCGGGGCTCAAGAAAAATCCCATCCCCGGATCGAGGATGAGCCGGTCGGCAGCGACCCCGCTCCGTCGCAAGGCGGAAACCCGCGCCTCGAAGAACCGCACAATCTCGTCGAGCGCGTCTTCGGGTCGAAGGTGACCGGTGCGGGTGGCGATGCCATCCCGCTGCGCTGAGTGCATAACCACCAGCCTGCAGTCCGCCTCAGCAATATCGGGATAGAGCGCAGGGTCAGGAAATCCTTGGATATCGTTCAGGTAGCCCACGCCGCGCTTGAGCGCATAGCGCTGGGTTTCCGGTTGGAAGCTGTCGATTGAAACACGGTGCATCTGATCGGACAGGGCGTCTAAGAGCGGCGCAATACGTCTGATCTCATCGGCCGGCGATACAGGCCTCGCGTCCGGATGGCTGGCGGCCGGTCCGACATCCACGACGTCTGATCCGACTCGCAGCATTTCGATCGCCGCGGTGACAGCGCCGGCGGGGTCTAGCCGCCGGCTCTCATCGAAGAAGGAGTCCTCGGTGAGATTCAGAATGCCGAACACCGTCACCATGGCGTCGGCCTCCGCAGCGACTTCCACGATGGGGATCGGGCGAGCAAAAAGGCAGCAATTATGAGCCCCATACCTACAAAGCCCCACGCATCAAGCTTTTGCCCATGAAGCAACCAGGCAATGGCTGTAATTATGACGACGCCGAGTCCCGACCAGACTGCATAAGCAACACCGACAGGGATGGATTTCAGAACCAGAGAAAGAAAATAAAATGCGATGCCATAACCGATTATGACAACGGCGGAAGGGGCAAGCTTAGTAAAGCCCTCGCTAGATTTTAATGCGGATGTTGCGATTACTTCGCCAACTATTGCGATAACAAGAAAAAGCCAGCCTTTCATGATATATCTCCCAATTTGTGTAGGGCTTATTATGCACGCTTAAAAATAATAAAAGCAGACTTGACCTGATAGTTTGGCTGTGAGCAATTATGTGCTTAGTGCATCTAACGTTTGACATGAGGGGCGGCCAAGGGCGCCAGCCCTTGGACGTCCCCCTCGATGGAAGGGTTAGGCATCACTGCGTGTTCGCTCGAATGCCTGGCGTGTTTGAACCATGTACACGGCTGGACCATCTGGGGTGGTTACGGTACCTTGCCTCTCAAACCCCGCTTTCTCGTAGCATCGGATCGCTCGCAAGTTGCTCGGCGACGGGTCCGTTTGGATCTTGGTGACCTCGGGATCATTGAACAGCAACTCAACCAGAGCTCGAACCAGCTTGGTTCCCAAGCCTTTGCCCAGTTGTGATGCATTCGCCAGTGACTGGTCTATTCCGCGTACTCCTGGATCGGTTTCTTCTTCCCACCATCCGTCCCCGCTTCCAAGAGCAACGTACGACTGGGCATACCCAATCGGCTCTCCATTCAGCATTGCAATGTATGGAGTGACGGACTCTTGCGCTAAAACGCTTGGCAAGTACTGTTCCTGTACGTCAGCAAGTGTCGGGCGTGCTTCTTCTCCGCCCCACCACTCGACGATATGAGATCGATTTAGCCACTCATAGAGCATCGCAAGGTCATGCTCAGTCATGAGGCGCAGTGTGACGGAATCGTTGCTGTTGGTCACGATGCTGTACTTTGTGATGCCTAACGCCCGGCTTTGGGGCGGACTTGTAGCCGCGCAGCGGCGAAAAGGCCGTCCCAGCCCCGAAGGGGCGACAACAGCCGATTGTTACGTTTCAGCTCCACACCAGCCCCTTATAAGGCGAGCTTTCCAGCTCAGCTAAGCGAGTGGCCAGTGTTCCGCAATGCAGTTCAAGGCGATGCCCATTTGGGTCAAGTAAATAGATGGAGTCACCCTCACTGGTATTCTGCTTCCACTCTTCAACGCCAGCCTGCTTTAGTTTAGCTCGCAACTCCAGGAGCTCCCCTTCGCGGACACTGAAAGCGACGTGTGTGTAGTCCTTGGCGGGTTCGGGCTGCCCCAAACTCAAACATAACCACGTATTGCCTGCAGTGAGATAAGCACCTGTGTCCCAGAATACGTGCAACTTCATTCCCAGAAGATCACGGTAGAACTCAATCGATGCCCGCAGGTCCCGAACCGAAAATGTGATGTGATTGATGCCGGTAATCATGCAGAGAACCTTGAGAAAACGTAACTTTGTTTTAGGGCGACTGCCCTGCTGCGTAACATCGTTGCTGCTCCATAACATCAAACATCGACCCACGGCGTAACGCGCTTGCTGCTTGGATGCCCGAGGCATAGACTGTACAAAAAAACAGTCATAACAAGCCATGAAAACCGCCACTGCGCCGTTACCACCGCTGCGTTCGGTCAAGGTTCTGGACCAGTTGCGTGAGCGCATACGCTACTTGCATTACAGCTTACCAACCGAACAGGCTTATGTCCACTGGGTTCGTGCCTTCATCCGTTTCCACGGTGTGCGTCACCCGGCAACCTTGGGCAGCAGCGAAGTCGAGGCATTTCTGTCCTGGCTGGCGAACGAGCGCAAGGTTTCGGTCTCCACGCATCGTCAGGCATTGGCGGCCTTGCTGTTCTTCTACGGCAAGGTGCTGTGCACGGATCTGCCCTGGCTTCAGGAGATCGGAAGACCTCGGCCGTCGCGGCGCTTGCCGGTGGTGCTGACCCCGGATGAAGTGGTTCGCATCCTCGGTTTTCTGGAAGGCGAGCATCGTTTGTTCGCCCAGCTTCTGTATGGAACGGGCATGCGGATCAGTGAGGGTTTGCAACTGCGGGTCAAGGATCTGGATTTCGATCACGGCACGATCATCGTGCGGGAGGGCAAGGGCTCCAAGGATCGGGCCTTGATGTTACCCGAGAGCTTGGCACCCAGCCTGCGCGAGCAGCTGTCGCGTGCACGGGCATGGTGGCTGAAGGACCAGGCCGAGGGCCGCAGCGGCGTTGCGCTTCCCGACGCCCTTGAGCGGAAGTATCCGCGCGCCGGGCATTCCTGGCCGTGGTTCTGGGTTTTTGCGCAGCACACGCATTCGACCGATCCACGGAGCGGTGTCGTGCGTCGCCATCACATGTATGACCAGACCTTTCAGCGCGCCTTCAAACGTGCCGTAGAACAAGCAGGCATCACGAAGCCCGCCACACCGCACACCCTCCGCCACTCGTTCGCGACGGCCTTGCTCCGCAGCGGTTACGACATTCGAACCGTGCAGGATCTGCTCGGCCATTCCGACGTCTCTACGACGATGATTTACACGCATGTGCTGAAAGTTGGCGGTGCCGGAGTGCGCTCACCGCTTGATGCGCTGCCGCCCCTCACTAGTGAGAGGTAGGGCAGCGCAAGTCAATCCTGGCGGATTCACTACCCCTGCGCGAAGGCCATCGGTGCCGCATCGAACGGCCGGTTGCGGAAAGTCCTCCCTGCGTCCGCTGATGGCCGGCAGCAGCCCGTCGTTGCCTGATGTCTTTGCACATTAAAGACTTAAACTGATGAATCATAAAATCAATAACTTACATTAGGTATGATTCAGTAAATTTACATTATAGTTCTAAACTCAATGAACTTTGAGTTTAGATAACCAATCCATTTATGACATAATAGTTGTAAATTTACTTATGTTTGAGTTTACCTATTCCAAATATCCAATAAGTAAATAAAACGGTGATTGCAAGTGATATAAAAATGACTATTGGGGATGGTACTTGCATTGGACTCAACCAAAATCCAAATAAAATACATGCAACAAATGCACTGCTACAAAGAAACAACTTAAAAAATACCACAAGTATTGAATCTGATTTTTTCGTAATATTCATTCAAACTTCCTCTTTGAGTTTACAACTATATTGTTAAAGTTTAGAACATTAATGTCATTTTTGAGACTTTAATGGTCAGTCACACTGTTGTCCGCGGTTTGGCACTCGCTTCGCGCGACTGCTAAAATCGCCGGGTTTTTCCACGTCAATCAACCATTTACCGAGGTTGCCATGTCCAATATCAAGCCGCTGCACGACCGCGTGGTCATCAAGCGCATGGAAGAAGAGAAGCTGTCCGCCGGCGGGATCGTGATCCCGGATTCGGCCACCGAGAAGCCGATCAAGGGCGAAGTCGTCGCCGTCGGCACCGGCAAGGTGCTGGACAACGGCCAGGTCCGCGCGCCGCAGGTCAAGGTCGGCGACAAGGTGCTGTTCGGCAAGTACAGCGGCACCGAAGTGAAGCTGGACGGCGTCGAGCTGCTGGTGGTGAAGGAAGACGACCTGTTCGCGATCCTCGGCTGATCGCGCGTCGCTCCCACACATTTCTCATCCGAATAATTTTTCGAGGTAATTCGCAATGGCTGCCAAGGACATTCGTTTCGGCGAAGACGCGCGCTCCAAGATGGTGCGCGGCGTCAACGTGCTCGCCAACGCCGTGAAGGCGACCCTCGGCCCGAAGGGCCGCAACGTCGTGC
This sequence comes from Providencia sp. Marseille-Q8014, assembly GCF_965112055.1. Taxonomy (NCBI): domain Bacteria; kingdom Pseudomonadati; phylum Pseudomonadota; class Gammaproteobacteria; order Enterobacterales; family Morganellaceae; genus Providencia; species Providencia sp. Marseille-Q8014. The sequence continues at coordinate 99,282 of NZ_CBCOPT010000002.1, read as the reverse complement.
TGCAGAAGAGCTACGGCGCGCCGACCATCACCAAGGACGGCGTCTCCGTCGCCAAGGAAATCGAACTGGCTGACGCGTTCGAGAACATGGGCGCGCAGATGGTGAAGGAAGTCGCTTCCAAGACCTCCGACAACGCCGGCGACGGCACCACCACCGCCACCGTGCTGGCGCAGGCGTTCATCCGCGAGGGCATGAAGGCGGTCGCCGCCGGCATGAACCCGATGGACCTGAAGCGCGGCATCGACCAGGCGGTGAAGGCCGCGGTCGGCGAACTGAAGTCGCTGTCCAAGCCGTCGTCGACCAGCAAGGAAATCGCCCAGGTCGGCGCGATCTCCGCGAACTCGGATGCCAACATCGGCGACCTGATCGCGCAGGCGATGGACAAGGTCGGCAAGGAAGGCGTGATCACGGTCGAGGAAGGCAGCGGCCTGGACAACGAACTCGACGTGGTCGAGGGCATGCAGTTCGACCGCGGCTACCTGAGCCCGTACTTCGTCAACAACCAGCAGTCGATGTCGGCCGACCTGGATGATCCCTTCATCCTGCTGTACGACAAGAAGATCTCCAACGTGCGCGACCTGCTGCCCGTCCTCGAGGGCGTGGCCAAGGCCGGCAAGCCGCTGCTGATCGTGGCGGAGGAAGTCGAAGGCGAAGCGCTGGCGACCCTGGTGGTCAACACCATCCGCGGCATCGTCAAGGTCTGCGCGGTGAAGGCCCCGGGCTTCGGCGACCGTCGCAAGGCGATGCTGGAAGACATGGCGATCCTGACCGGCGGCGTGGTGATTTCCGAGGAAGTCGGCCTGTCGCTGGAGAAGGCCACCATCAAGGACCTCGGCCGCGCCAAGAAGATCCAGGTGTCGAAGGAAAACACCACCATCATCGATGGCGCCGGCGAAGGCGCGGGCATCGAGGCGCGCATCAAGCAGATCAAGGCGCAGATCGAGGAGACCTCCTCCGACTACGACCGCGAGAAGCTGCAGGAGCGCGTGGCCAAGCTGGCCGGCGGCGTTGCGGTGATCAAGGTCGGTGCCGCCACCGAAGTCGAGATGAAGGAAAAGAAGGCGCGCGTCGAAGACGCCCTGCACGCGACCCGTGCGGCCGTCGAGGAAGGCATCGTCCCGGGCGGCGGCGTCGCCCTGATCCGTGCCAAGGCGGCGATCGCCGGCATCAAGGGCGTGAACGAAGACCAGAACCACGGCATCCAGATCGCCCTGCGCGCGATGGAAGCCCCGCTGCGCGAGATCGTGACCAATGCCGGCGATGAGCCGTCGGTCATCCTCAACCGCGTGGTCGAAGGTTCGGGTGCGTTCGGCTACAACGCCGCCAACGGCGAGTTCGGCGACATGATCGAGTTCGGCATCCTGGACCCGACCAAGGTCACCCGCACCGCGCTGCAGAACGCCGCGTCGATCGCGGGCCTGATGATCACCACCGAAGCGATGGTGGCCGAGGCCCCGAAGAAGGACGAGCCGGCGATGCCGGCCGGCGGCGGCATGGGCGGCATGGGCGGCATGGATTTCTAAGCCCCGCGATCCATCAAGCAAAACCACAAAGCCCGGCCTCGTGCCGGGCTTTGTGCGTTCTGGCGTCCGAGGCGGGAGACTTCCTACCCGCCCCGCGGCAATGTCTGACGCGAAGATCAGAAAACGCCGATATGAACGCGTGCTCGCGGGCGCAACCCTGAGCAGCCGTCCCTGCAACGGAGCGCTGCGTGCCGCGCCTGACCGCACCCCGGCGGCAGGCCGAGGTGTGCGCGCCACTGCCGGCCGCCCACGCCGCTGCGCGTTACGCGCGCCACCTGCCCGAGCGCACGCTGCTGTACGCGCTAGTGCAGGCGCACTACCCGGACTTCATCGCGCGTCTTGAGGCCGAAGACCGCCCGCTGCCCGAGTATGTGCGCGAGGAGTTCGAGACCTACCTGCGCTGCGGCGTGCTCGAGCACGGCTTCCTGCGCGTGGTCTGCGAGCACTGTCGTGCCGAGAGGCTGGTGGCGTATTCCTGCAAGAAGCGCGGGCTGTGCCCGAGCTGCGGCGCACGGCGCATGGCCGAGTCGGCGCGGCATCTGGTGGACGAGGTGTTCGGCCCGCGGCCGGTGCGGCAATGGGTGCTGAGTTTCCCGTACCCGTTGCGCTTCCTGTTCGCCAGCAAGCCTGAGGCGATCGGCCCGGTGCTGGGCATCGTGCATCGTGTGATCGCCGGTTGGCTTGCCGATCAGGCCGGCGTGCCGCGGGATACGGCGCAATGCGGCGTGGTGACCCTGATCCAGCGCTTCGGCAGCGCGCTGAATCTCAACATCCACTTCCACATGCTGTGGCTCGACGGCGTGTACGAGGACACCACCGAGCGTCCGCAGCGCAAGCCGCGCCTGCACCGCACCCGTGCGCCCACATCGGCGCAACTGACGGAACTGGCCAACACCATCGCGCATCGCGTGTGCCGGCACCTGTCGCGCCGCGGCTGGCTCGAAGGCGAAGACGAATCCGTGTTCCTGTCCGACAGCGCGGGTAGCGACGACGGCATGGATGGGCTGCGGATGAGTTCGATGACCTACCGCATCGCCACCGGTCGCGACGCTGGCCGCAAGGTCGTCACGCTGCAAACGCTGCCTGGCGACGCCGGTCCGCTGGAGGGCGACGCCGGCAAGGTCGGCGGCTTCTCGCTGCATGCCGGCGTGGCCGCGGAAGCACACGAAAGCCACAAGCTCGAAAAGCTGTGCCGCTACATCACGCGCCCGGCGATCAGCGAGCAGCGGCTATCGATCTCGCCACAGGGCAGGGTGCGTTACCAGCTCAAGACGCCGTGGCGCAATGGCACCACGCATGTCGAATGGGATGCGGTGGACTTCATCGCCAAGCTGGCGGCACTGGTCCCGCCGCCACGCGCGCATCTCACCCGCTTCCACGGCGTATTCGCCCCGAATGCAAACCTGCGCGCGCAGCTGACGCCCTCGGGGCGCGGCAGGCGGCCTGCGGGCGATGCGGCGCCAGTGGACGTCAGCGCCCACGACGAGCCGCGCAGCCCCGAGCAGAAGCGCCGTGCGATGAGCTGGGGCGGGTCTTTTCCATCGACATCACCACCTGCGCCCACTGCGGCGGCGCGGTGCGGATCGTCGCCAGCATCGAAGACCCCAAGGCCATTCGCGCCATCCTCGCCCACTTCGAGAAACACGGCGCGCTGGAGCAAGCGCACTACCGGCCCGCAGCGCGCGCCCCGCCGCCCGCCGCGTGATGAGGCGCCGGCCACACAGCCGGCAGCCAAGCCAGAGTCCGATCCGATGCGGCCACGACCCCGCAGGGCTGCGCTCGGCCCTGTGCCGGGATTCGGTGAGAAATGGCTACGCACTGAGCCGCTGCGTGGCCCCGCGATGTCGAAAACCCACGCATGAACCCCCGATCTGTGCCCGATCTGTGCCCAAAGCGGCGCTTGCGCGGCCGCTTCCTACCCGCCAGACTCGCCAAAAAGGGCGGTTGAACTTCCTATACCCATATCCCACTTTAGGTTTGGCAGCACCTTTTCAATCAGGTGGTTGTTTACACCAATCCAGCTATTGGCCAATTGAATATTGGTTTCGTCTACTTTTTTTGATTTTTTAAACAGCTTGGTAAAACCGAGTGCCAAAACAGGGGGACCATGTAAAAACGTGCTTCCTGTAATGACTGAACCAACTGTGAGTCCTTTACTGACTTTTTGCAATAAGGATGCTTTTTTATGAGCAGTAGACATAAATCTAACCTTGAGTGTAGAGATTTAAAAAAATGTTCCAACTATAAACAACGGAAATTGAAATACAATTGTATATTTGAAGATGTTGACATTTTTTATGGATTTACCCATTTTCTGCAATTTTAATCCACTTTATCATAAGTGAAGCATTGGTATTTGGTGTATAAAGTTCTTAAAAACTTTTATTGAAACATATATCTCATGTTTTTAGAAATCCGATAAATTGAAAACAATGGAGGGCAGAGTAAAACTTGAAGTGCGACATAAACCACCTAATTAATTTAAAGGGTTTATGGAGTATATAAAATTGTCATACCATCATCTTAACTTTGAAGATCGTACTGCATTAATGCTTGAGTCAAGAAAAGAAGGCTTTTCAGCCAGAAAATTTGCTGAACTCATTAAAAGACATCCTAGTACGATCTATCGTGAGCTTAAAAGAAATAGCATCAATGACGTTTATCAAGCTCGATATGCTTCTGATAACACCTTCGCTAGACGTAGACGTGGTCACAGAAAACTCAAAATCGATTCAATCCTCTGGAAATTTATTGTTGAAGCGATCCGTTGTTTATGGTCTCCTCAGCAAATAGCAAAGCGTTTAAAGACATTTCCTGATTTGGATCAAACAATGAATGTAAGCCATACAACGATTTATTCAACGATACGAGCATTACCAAAGGGTGAGTTGAAAAAAGACTTATTATCCTGTCTACGTCATGAAAATAAAAAGCGAAAAGCTAACGGTGAACCTAAAAAAGATTCTATATTACAGGATATTAAAACTATTCATGAGCGCCCAGCCGAAGTTCAAGAAAGAAAAATACCGGGTCATTGGGAAGCTGATTTAATTAAAGGTAAAGACAATAAAAGTTCGATAGCAACACTTATTGAACGAAATACACGGCTCTGTATCTTGGCAACATTACCTGATGCAAAGGCAGAATCAGTGCGCAAGGCTTTAACTGAAGCTCTGAAATATTTACCTGCAGAACTGCGTAAAACGTTGACCTATGACCGTGGACGTGAGATGTCAGAACATAAAATACTCGAAGAAGATTTAGGCATAGATGTATATTTCTGTGACCCACATTCACCCTGGCAAAAAGGCACATGCGAAAATATGAATGGTTTAATTAGGCAATATTTACCTAAAGGGATTGATTTAAATCAGGCAGATCAGCATTATTTAAATCAAGTTGCCATGTCACTGAATACTCGTCCTAGAAAGGCGTTAGATTGGCTTACACCATTAGAGAAATTTGCTCAGCTTGTTGATTATCATATGGCTTTTGAAACTGTCGCACCTCATGTTTGAATTCGCCCCATATTTTTGCTACAGTGAACCAAATTAAGATCATCTATTTACTAGGCCTCGCATTTGCGGGGTTTTTAATGCTGAATAAAAGGAAAACTTGATGGAATTGCCCAATATTATGCACCCGGTCGCGAAGCTGAGCACCGCATTAGCCGCTGCATTGATGCTGAGCGGGTGCATGCCCGGTGAAATCCGCCCGACGATTGGCCAGCAAATGGAAACTGGCGACCAACGGTTTGGCGATCTGGTTTTCCGCCAGCTCGCACCGAATGTCTGGCAGCACACTTCCTATCTCGACATGCCGGGTTTCGGGGCAGTCGCTTCCAACGGTTTGATCGTCAGGGATGGCGGCCGCGTGCTGGTGGTCGATACCGCCTGGACCGATGACCAGACCGCCCAGATCCTCAACTGGATCAAGCAGGAGATCAACCTGCCGGTCGCGCTGGCGGTGGTGACTCACGCGCATCAGGACAAGATGGGCGGTATGGACGCGCTGCATGCGGCGGGGATTGCGACTTATGCCAATGCGTTGTCGAACCAGCTTGCCCCGCAAGAGGGGATGGTTGCGGCGCAACACAGCCTGACTTTCGCCGCCAATGGCTGGGTCGAACCAGCAACCGCGCCCAACTTTGGCCCGCTCAAGGTATTTTACCCCGGCCCCGGCCACACCAGTGACAATATCACCGTTGGGATCGACGGCACCGACATCGCTTTTGGTGGCTGCCTGATCAAGGACAGCAAGGCCAAGTCGCTCGGCAATCTCGGTGATGCCGACACTGAGCACTACGCCGCGTCAGCGCGCGCGTTTGGTGCGGCGTTCCCCAAGGCCAGCATGATCGTGATGAGCCATTCCGCCCCCGATAGCCGCGCCGCAATCACTCATACGGCCCGCATGGCCGACAAGCTGCGCTGAGCCATGGCTGACCACGTCACCCCCAATCTGCCATCGCGCGATTTCGATGTGACAGAGGCGTTTTATGCGAAGCTGGGCTTTGCGACGAGTTGGAAGGATCGCGGCTGGATGATCCTGCAGCGCGGCGGTTTGCAGCTCGAATTCTTCCCCTATCCTGACCTCGACCCAGCTACGAGCTCGTTCGGCTGTTGCCTGCGGTTGGATGATCTCGATGCCATGGTGGCATTGGTGAACGCGGCGGGAGCCGAGGAAAAAAGCACCGGCTGGCCGCGCTTCAAAGCTCCGCAACTGGAGGCGAGCGGCCTGAGGATCGGCTACCTGATCGATCCCGACTGCACGCTGGTGCGGCTGATCCAGAACCCCGACTGACCGCATGCCCGCGAAAATCAAGATTTGCGGGATCAGCACACCCGAGGCGCTCGATGCGACCATCGCGGCGCGGGCGGACTATGCCGGGTTGGTGTTCTATCCAGCGTCGCCCCGTGCGGTTACGTCGAATGTCGCGGGCGCTTTGACATCGCGCGCAGCTGGCCAGATCGCCATGGTCGGTTTGTTCGTCGATGCGGATGATGCTGTCATCGCCGACGCACTGGTGGCAGCCAAGCTGAACGCGCTGCAGCTGCACGGTTCGGAATCGCCCGAACGCGTGGCCCAGTTGCGCGCGCGGTTTGGCAAGCCGGTGTGGAAGGCGCTGCCCGTCGCCAGCGCCAGCGATGTCGCACGCGCCGCAGCCTATGCCGGGGCGGCGGACTTGATCTTGTTCGACGCCAAGACCCCCAAAGGCGCGCTGCCCGGCGGCATGGGGTTGGCGTTCGACTGGTCGCTGCTGGCCGGATATCGCGGTGCCTTGCCGTGGGGGCTGGCAGGCGGGCTAAATCCGACGAATGTTGCCGAGGCGATTGCGCGCACCGGAGCGCCGCTGGTCGATACCTCCAGCGGCGTCGAAAGCGCGCCGGGCGTCAAGGATACCGACAAGATTACCAATTTCGCCTTTGCGGTGCGCTTGGCCTAAATCGCGTCGATCAATAGGCGTCGTTCAGCGCAAAGATCGGCTTGCGGGTGCGCCACTTGTCTTTGCACATTAAAGACTTAAACTGATGAATCATAAAATCAATAACTTACATTAGGTATGATTCAGTAAATTTACATTATAGTTCTAAACTCAATGAACTTTGAGTTTAGATAACCAATCCATTTATGACATAATAGTTGTAAATTTACTTATGTTTGAGTTTACCTATTCCAAATATCCAATAAGTAAATAAAACGGTGATTGCAAGTGATATAAAAATGACTATTGGGGATGGTACTTGCATTGGACTCAACCAAAATCCAAATAAAATACATGCAACAAATGCACTGCTACAAAGAAACAACTTAAAAAATACCACAAGTATTGAATCTGATTTTTTCGTAATATTCATTCAAACTTCCTCTTTGAGTTTACAACTATATTGTTAAAGTTTAGAACATTAATGTCATTTTTGAGACTTTAATGGTCAGTCACAGCGGCGTGAACGCTGGCCGTCCTTTCTGATCCGGCGCGATCCGCGCGACATCAGCCGTATCTGGGTCCTGGAACCGGAGGGACAGCATTACCTGGAAATTCCCTACCGTACCTTGTCGCATCCGGCTGTCACCCTCTGGGAACAACGGCAGGCGCTGGCGAAACTGCGGCAGCAAGGGCGCGAACAGGTGGATGAGTCGGCGCTGTTCCGCATGATCGGCCAGATGCGTGAGATTGTGACCAGCGCGCAGAAGGCCACACGCAAGGCGCGGCGTGACGCGGATCGCCGCCAGCACCTCAAGACATCAGCTCGGCCGGACAAGCCCGTTCCGCCGGATACGGATATTGCCGACCCGCAGGCAGACAACTTGCCACCCGCCAAACCGTTCGACCAGATTGAGGAGTGGTAGCCGTGGACGAATATCCCATCATCGACCTGTCCCACCTGCTGCCGGCGGCCCAGGGCTTGGCCCGTCTTCCGGCGGACGAGCGCATCCAGCGCCTTCGCGCCGACCGCTGGATCGGCTATCCGCGCGCAGTCGAGGCGCTGAACCGGCTAGAAGCCCTTTATGCGTGGCCAAACAAGCAACGCATGCCCAACCTGCTGCTGGTTGGCCCGACCAACAATGGCAAGTCGATGATCGTCGAGAAGTTCCGCCGCACCCACCCGGCCAGCTCCGACGCCGACCAGGAGCACATCCCGGTGTTGGTCGTGCAGATGCCGTCCGAGCCGTCCGTGATCCGCTTCTACGTCGCGCTGCTCGCCGCGATGGGCGCGCCGCTGCGCCCACGCCCACGGTTGCCGGAAATGGAGCAACTGGCTCTGGCACTGCTGCGCAAGGTCGGCGTGCGCATGCTGGTGATCGACGAGCTGCACAACGTGCTGGCCGGCAACAGCGTCAACCGCCGGGAATTCCTCAACCTGCTGCGCTTCCTCGGCAACGAACTGCGCATCCCGTTGGTTGGGGTAGGCACGCGCGACGCCTACCTAGCCATCCGCTCCGATGACCAGTTGGAAAATCGCTTCGAGCCGATGATGCTGCCGGTATGGGAGGCCAACGACGATTGCTGCTCACTGCTGGCCAGCTTCGCCGCTTCGCTCCCGCTGCGCCGGCCTTCCCCAATTGCCACGCTGGACATGGCTCGCTACCTGCTCACACGCAGCGAGGGCACCATAGGGGAACTGGCGCACTTGCTGATGGCGGCGGCCATCGTCGCCGTGGAGAGCGGCGAGGAAGCGATCAACCATCGCACACTCAGCATGGCCTGTCGACAACCTCTCGCGCAACCAAGACATCGCGGTCGGACTGCAAGTGATCTTGAAGCCACGGGCCCGTCCCACCCCGACATGGACCTCGATGCCCGAACGGACGTTAGATTTCGAGTTCTAGGCGTTCTGCGATGAAGGTTGGATCCCAGCCGGGATTGAAAGTGTCGACGTGGGTGAATCCGAGCCGCTCGTATAGGCCACGCAGGTTCGGGTGGCAGTCGAGCCGCAGCTTGGCGCACCCCTGCGTTCGCGCGGCATGGCGGCAAGCCTCGATCAGCGCGGAGCTGACACCCCGGCCCGCATGTGTCCGTCGCACCGCGAGCTTGTGCAGATATGCGGCCTCCCCCTTGAGGGCGTCGGGCCAGAACTCGGGATCCTCGGCCGACAAGGTGCAACAGCCGACGATGCCGTCGCTGCAACTCGCGACTAGGAGCTCGGATCTCAGGACGAAGGTCTCCGCGAATGTCCGGTCGATCCGCGCGACGTCCCAGGCGGGCGTTCCCTTGGCGGACATCCACGCCGCAGCGTCGTGCATCAGCCGCACAACCTCGTCGATATCACCCGAGCAGGCGACCCGAACGTTCGGAGGCTCCTCGCTGTCCATTCGCTCCCCTGGCGCGGTATGAACCGCCGCCTCATAGTGCAGTTTGATCCTGACGAGCCCAGCATGTCTGCGCCCACCTTCGCGGAACCTGACCAGGGTCCGCTAGCGGGCGGCCGGAAGGTGAATGCTAGGCATGATCTAACCCTCGGTCTCTGGCGTCGCGACTGCGAAATTTCGCGAGGGTTTCCGAGAAGGTGATTGCGCTTCGCAGATCTCCAGGCGCGTGGGTGCGGACGTAGTCAGCGCCATTGCCGATCGCGTGAAGTTCCGCCGCAAGGCTCGCTGGACCCAGATCCTTTACAGGAAGGCCAACGGTGGCGCCCAAGAAGGATTTCCGCGACACCGAGACCAATAGCGGAAGCCCCAACGCCGACTTCAGCTTTTGAAGGTTCGACAGCACGTGCAGCGATGTTTCCGGTGCGGGGCTCAAGAAAAATCCCATCCCCGGATCGAGGATGAGCCGGTCGGCAGCGACCCCGCTCCGTCGCAAGGCGGAAACCCGCGCCTCGAAGAACCGCACAATCTCGTCGAGCGCGTCTTCGGGTCGAAGGTGACCGGTGCGGGTGGCGATGCCATCCCGCTGCGCTGAGTGCATAACCACCAGCCTGCAGTCCGCCTCAGCAATATCGGGATAGAGCGCAGGGTCAGGAAATCCTTGGATATCGTTCAGGTAGCCCACGCCGCGCTTGAGCGCATAGCGCTGGGTTTCCGGTTGGAAGCTGTCGATTGAAACACGGTGCATCTGATCGGACAGGGCGTCTAAGAGCGGCGCAATACGTCTGATCTCATCGGCCGGCGATACAGGCCTCGCGTCCGGATGGCTGGCGGCCGGTCCGACATCCACGACGTCTGATCCGACTCGCAGCATTTCGATCGCCGCGGTGACAGCGCCGGCGGGGTCTAGCCGCCGGCTCTCATCGAAGAAGGAGTCCTCGGTGAGATTCAGAATGCCGAACACCGTCACCATGGCGTCGGCCTCCGCAGCGACTTCCACGATGGGGATCGGGCGAGCAAAAAGGCAGCAATTATGAGCCCCATACCTACAAAGCCCCACGCATCAAGCTTTTGCCCATGAAGCAACCAGGCAATGGCTGTAATTATGACGACGCCGAGTCCCGACCAGACTGCATAAGCAACACCGACAGGGATGGATTTCAGAACCAGAGAAAGAAAATAAAATGCGATGCCATAACCGATTATGACAACGGCGGAAGGGGCAAGCTTAGTAAAGCCCTCGCTAGATTTTAATGCGGATGTTGCGATTACTTCGCCAACTATTGCGATAACAAGAAAAAGCCAGCCTTTCATGATATATCTCCCAATTTGTGTAGGGCTTATTATGCACGCTTAAAAATAATAAAAGCAGACTTGACCTGATAGTTTGGCTGTGAGCAATTATGTGCTTAGTGCATCTAACGCTTGAGTTAAGCCGCGCCGCGAAGCGGCGTCGGCTTGAACGAATTGTTAGACATTATTTGCCGACTACCTTGGTGATCTCGCCTTTCACGTAGTGAACAAATTCTTCCAACTGATCTGCGCGCGAGGCCAAGCGATCTTCTTCTTGTCCAAGATAAGCCTGTCTAGCTTCAAGTATGACGGGCTGATACTGGGCCGGCAGGCGCTCCATTGCCCAGTCGGCAGCGACATCCTTCGGCGCGATTTTGCCGGTTACTGCGCTGTACCAAATGCGGGACAACGTAAGCACTACATTTCGCTCATCGCCAGCCCAGTCGGGCGGCGAGTTCCATAGCGTTAAGGTTTCATTTAGCGCCTCAAATAGATCCTGTTCAGGAACCGGATCAAAGAGTTCCTCCGCCGCTGGACCTACCAAGGCAACGCTATGTTCTCTTGCTTTTGTCAGCAAGATAGCCAGATCAATGTCGATCGTGGCTGGCTCGAAGATACCTGCAAGAATGTCATTGCGCTGCCATTCTCCAAATTGCAGTTCGCGCTTAGCTGGATAACGCCACGGAATGATGTCGTCGTGCACAACAATGGTGACTTCTACAGCGCGGAGAATCTCGCTCTCTCCAGGGGAAGCCGAAGTTTCCAAAAGGTCGTTGATCAAAGCTCGCCGCGTTGTTTCATCAAGCCTTACGGTCACCGTAACCAGCAAATCAATATCACTGTGTGGCTTCAGGCCGCCATCCACTGCGGAGCCGTACAAATGTACGGCCAGCAACGTCGGTTCGAGATGGCGCTCGATGACGCCAACTACCTCTGATAGTTGAGTCGATACTTCGGCGATCACCACTTCCCTCATGATGTTTAACTTTGTTTTAGCCACCAATGATGCCCTCACTTTCCATGATTTTGGTGGGAATGGATTTTCTTAGCGGCAACTTACTTTCGTTGTCTATATCCATGTTAAAGGCGAAAAAGTAAACCTCTGTCTCCTTCTCAACCCACCCAACCCACCATGCGACACCAGGATTTGACTCAGTTCCCACACCAGAAAAACCAGTTTTTGAATGCACTAGATATTCAGGTGCCGCCTCCGTTACCAAAGCCTCTTTTACTATTAGCTGGTTTTCTTTAGATGCTGACAATTTATTTAAATATAGAGACTCTAGAAACTCCACTTGATTAACTGCGGAAATTCTAAGCTGGCCTTCCAACCAGAATTTGTCAATGCCACCACTGATATTCTGGTTGCCATAGGAAAATTTTTTAAGGTATTTCTGCATTCTTACTTCGCCAACTTCTCTGGCGATTTGTTGAAATACGGGAACAGCTGAAACTTGTATTGCCCCTCTTAAGGTCAAGTCTCTTTCCCATTGCTTCATGGCTCTTGGCTTTCCGTCCCATTTGAAAACCTGATGCTCATTCTTTATGACACCAGTTTCTAGGCCGATAATTGCGTTGGGGATCTTAAATGTTGATGCTGGAAGATATTCCTTTGATGCACGAGCTAAGTCATTGGTAGCGCAGGATTTACTGCTACTTTTACAAAGCACGAAGACACCATTGACGGCTTCGGCAGAGAACTCTTTGTTCCAAGACGTATTTTCTGTAATTGAACCAGCTAATGCCGTACTCGAAAGACACGCGATAATTACATATGCGGCAAATGTTTTCATGGCACCTTCTTGGTGGCTAACGTTAATTCGACCTCAGAGGCGTTTAAGTCAAAATACCTCTGACGTCTAACATGATTAATCAAAGTCTGATTTTTTAACAAAATCAGAAAGATAGACGCGAAACTTTAAAACAAAGGCGTCAACACTTCAAGTAGCGATCTTTCGCTTCGGCGAGGCCTAACGCCTGAGCTCAGCCGACCGAAACCGCGTAGCGGTTTTGGGTCGGCTGCAGCGATTTGTTGGGCGATAGCTTGCCACATTCTCTCAACGATTGGGATTTGATGTACTTTCCGCACTTTGTAGCGCGACCACATCATGCTCCCCCTGGCCGCGAGAGCCCTTCACTCGGGAAACACAAGACAGACCGAGCACGACTGTTGCAAGGGTCAAACAGTACACGACAACCGGCCAAGCCGTGTTGCGCGGCAACAGCGAAATGATCAACGTTCCGATGCTTCCTAGCAGTACACCGCCCAAGCAGAAGTAGACTGCCGTGACCGTTCCAGCAACATGGTCGAATCCTCGAAGAGCGCCATTGGGCGACACAGATACCGCTGTGGCGACACCAATACCCACTAGCCACATTGGAGCAATAAAGCCTAACACGGACTGCGAAGCCCATATTTCGGTGATGGCAAGCAATACTGCTCCAGCTATCAGGCATCCCATTCCCATTCGCAAGACACTTGGGCTGCCCCACTTGGGTATCACACGCCCCATAAAACGAGCCGTAAACACCATGGCAATTGCCACTGTGGCGAACAGCAGGCTGAAGCCAAGCTGAGACACACCTTGCCTGCCCATCATTAGTCCGGGCGCAATGGAGAAAAAGACGAAGAAGCTACCCATTCCAGCGGCGTAACACAACGTGTACAACCAGAAGTTCAGGCACTTAACGGGGAGTAGCAGCTGCGACCATTGCAAGCCCGCAACTCGTTGCACCCGGGTTTCAGGCCAGAATCGCCACGCTGCTGCAGATGCAGCGATCATGCCCAAACCTAGAAACGCAAAGATAGCCCGCCACCCAAGCCACATGTCGACGAGCGCTCCGAGCAATGGGCCTACCGCCGGGACCATGGCCAGCATGGATCCGAGTATGCCGTAAATGACATTACTTTCCTCGCGACCTGCGTAAATGTCACGTACTGTTGCAAATGTGGAAACAAGGCACGCCGAGGCACCACAAGCCTGAAGAATCCGAAGCCCCAGAAAGACTTCAGCCGATGACGTAAGAGCGAGGCCCATTGACGCCACAACGTAGGCGAGGCCACCTCCCAGTAGAACGGGGCGGCGCCCCAGTCGGTCCGATAGCGGTCCAAACAAGAGCTGACCGGCACCAATCATGACCAAGTACGTTGTCAGCGTAAGCTGAATTGTGCTCGCTGTCGTACCAAGCGCGTTTGGCATAAACGGCACTGCTGGCAAGTACATGTCCATGCCGAGTGATGCCAATAAATCGAACGGTGATAACAACAACACCGTGGCGGCAAGGGAGTACCGCCAACTAAAGTTTTTTGAGCGCACGAAACCATCTCCTTGAACAAAGGATTTGGCGGCGCTCCCGTAGAGCAAAAGGATTCATGAGAACGCCGCAACAACCGAAAAATGAAGGTTGCTGCGGCTTACTTGTCTGCGTTCTTGGAAGTGCTCATCTGCTGACTATCTCATGATTGAATTTGAATCGTAACAACTTTCAAGCAACTCTGCGAGGAGCCTTATTGTGCGCCCAACGCCGCCATAAACGGCGACAGGGTGGCGCGCCTATTGCGCATAAAATGGCGAAGCCATGCGCAACAGGCGCGGAATCTCTGGCGTCCGGTTTGATGGCTTTGTTATGCAAAGGACTAGTCTTCAATGACGTGTAAACCACGGCGCTTTAAGTCCTCTAACGAATCCAACATTCCCCTTATTAATTCAACAGGATGCCCCTCCCAGTCTTCAACAACGCCAACAATTCTCAAGGGTTCGCAGGTTCTATAGGACTGTGTTGGATTACCGGGAAATTTTTTGTTCGTAAGATTCGGATCGTCTTCGAACGGTCCTGTTGGCTCAACTATGTATATGTAGCCGCGACCCTCGAGGCCAGACAGTGACATAGCAAGTTCAGCTCCCCAAACTGCTGGCTCCATCAAGGCTGAAAAGTAGATGTGCTTAAGAATACGACCGTCCTCGAAATGAGAGATGAACCCTGTGGTTAGCAAGTCACCAATCGCCAAATTGGCTTTGGTTCCATGATAGAACGGTCCTTGCACCTGCTTGTAATTATCATGAGAGATGGGAATCCAATCTTTTACCATTTTAAGACCCTTAATTGTTGGGATTTGGCTGCATAACGTCGCTATCAATCGCGGAAAAGGCGTAGTGCGCGAAGCGAACGAAGCTTTTTGCCGTCGATTGCATAGCTTTGTTAACCCTTTTTCCAAATTTGATAGCAATAGTTAATGTTTGAAGTAAAGTGTTGCTCAAAAACAACTTCGAAGGTATTTGGAATACTCGGGAAGAAAACATCCCCCTCTGGCTCGATGTCGATCGTCGATAAGTGGAGCGTAGAGGCCATGGGTAATGTTTCTCGGTAAATTTCTCCGCCACCAGACACTATAACGTGACCGGTGAATTCAGCTAGCCTGTCCATGGCCTCTTCGATTGACTGAAATACAACTACATTGTCATCATTTGATGTCCAACCTGAGCGGGTAACGACCGCGTATTTCCTATTGGGGAGTGCGCCCATAGATTCAAACGTCTTGCGACCCACCAGAAGCCACTGATTGTAGGTCAATGCTTTAAAAAGTAGCTGCTCCCCTTTCGCGGACCAGGGTATGTCTGGACCGCAACCAATCACGCCGTTTTTCGCTTTCGCAGCCATCAATGATACTTTCAAGGTTCTCATCCTGGGTTAACTTTGTTTTAGGGCGACTGCCCTGCTGCGTAACATCGTTGCTGCTCCATAACATCAAACATCGACCCACGGCGTAACGCGCTTGCTGCTTGGATGCCCGAGGCATAGACTGTACAAAAAAACAGTCATAACAAGCCATGAAAACCGCCACTGCGCCGTTACCACCGCTGCGTTCGGTCAAGGTTCTGGACCAGTTGCGTGAGCGCATACGCTACTTGCATTACAGCTTACCAACCGAACAGGCTTATGTCCACTGGGTTCGTGCCTTCATCCGTTTCCACGGTGTGCGTCACCCGGCAACCTTGGGCAGCAGCGAAGTCGAGGCATTTCTGTCCTGGCTGGCGAACGAGCGCAAGGTTTCGGTCTCCACGCATCGTCAGGCATTGGCGGCCTTGCTGTTCTTCTACGGCAAGGTGCTGTGCACGGATCTGCCCTGGCTTCAGGAGATCGGAAGACCTCGGCCGTCGCGGCGCTTGCCGGTGGTGCTGACCCCGGATGAAGTGGTTCGCATCCTCGGTTTTCTGGAAGGCGAGCATCGTTTGTTCGCCCAGCTTCTGTATGGAACGGGCATGCGGATCAGTGAGGGTTTGCAACTGCGGGTCAAGGATCTGGATTTCGATCACGGCACGATCATCGTGCGGGAGGGCAAGGGCTCCAAGGATCGGGCCTTGATGTTACCCGAGAGCTTGGCACCCAGCCTGCGCGAGCAGCTGTCGCGTGCACGGGCATGGTGGCTGAAGGACCAGGCCGAGGGCCGCAGCGGCGTTGCGCTTCCCGACGCCCTTGAGCGGAAGTATCCGCGCGCCGGGCATTCCTGGCCGTGGTTCTGGGTTTTTGCGCAGCACACGCATTCGACCGATCCACGGAGCGGTGTCGTGCGTCGCCATCACATGTATGACCAGACCTTTCAGCGCGCCTTCAAACGTGCCGTAGAACAAGCAGGCATCACGAAGCCCGCCACACCGCACACCCTCCGCCACTCGTTCGCGACGGCCTTGCTCCGCAGCGGTTACGACATTCGAACCGTGCAGGATCTGCTCGGCCATTCCGACGTCTCTACGACGATGATTTACACGCATGTGCTGAAAGTTGGCGGTGCCGGAGTGCGCTCACCGCTTGATGCGCTGCCGCCCCTCACTAGTGAGAGGTAGGGCAGCGCAAGTCAATCCTGGCGGATTCACTACCCCTGCGCGAAGGCCATCGGTGCCGCATCGAACGGCCGGTTGCGGAAAGTCCTCCCTGCGTCCGCTGATGGCCGGCAGCAGCCCGTCGTTGCCTGATGGATCCAACCCCTCCGCTGCTATAGTGCAGTCGGCTTCTGACGTTCAGTGCAGCCGTCTTCTGAAAACGACACCATGTGCAAACGATGTCAGAATAGAGTTAAATTTCCTATTGATTGACATATTCCGTCAAAGGTAATAGATTTCATCCTGACACTTTTGCCTTTGGAGGCATCTTGCAAGGTCAACGCATCGGCTATGTCCGCGTCAGCAGCTTCGACCAGAACCCGGAACGGCAATTGGAGGGTGTTCAGGTGGCGCGGGTGTTCACCGACAAGGCTTCTGGCAAGGACACCCAGCGTCCCGAGCTGGAAAGGCTGCTGGCCTTCGTCCGCGAGGGCGACACCGTGGTGGTGCATAGCATGGACAGGCTGGCACGCAACCTTGATGACCTGCGCCGCATCGTCCAAGGGCTGACACAACGGGGCGTGCGCATGGAGTTCGTCAAAGAAGGGCTGAAGTTCACCGGCGAGGACTCACCGATGGCCAATCTGATGCTGTCGGTCATGGGAGCCTTCGCTGAGTTCGAGCGCGCCCTGATCCGCGAACGTCAGCGCGAGGGAATCGTGCTGGCCAAGCAGCGCGGTGCCTACCGGGGACGAAAGAAATCGCTGAACAGCGAACAAATTGCCGAGTTGAAACGGCGAGTTGCGGCAGGCGACCAAAAAACCTTGGTGGCCCGTGACTTCGGCATCAGCCGCGAAACCTTGTACCAGTACCTGCGGGAAGACTGACCATGCCACGCCGCTCAATCCTGTCCGCCACCGAGCGCGAAAGCCTGCTGGCACTGCCAGATGCCAAAGACGAACTGATACGGCACTACACGTTCAACGAAACCGACCTGTCGGTGATCCGTCAGCGTCGCGGCGCCGCGAATCGATTGGGCTTCGCTGTGCAGCTTTGCTACTTGCGATTCCCTGGCACCTTTTTGGGCGTCGATGAGCCTCCGTTTCCGCCCCTGTTGCGCATGGTGGCCGCGCAACTCAAGATGCCAGTGGAAAGTTGGAGCGAGTACGGCCAGCGCGAACAGACACGGCGGGAGCACTTGGTCGAGCTGCAAACGGTTTTTGGGTTCAAGCCCTTCACCATGAGCCACTATCGGCAAGCCGTGCATACATTGACCGAGCTGGCCTTGCAGACCGACAAAGGCATCGTGCTGGCGAGCGCACTTGTCGAGAATCTGCGGCGGCAGAGCATTATCCTGCCCGCCATGAATGCCATCGAGCGCGCAAGCGCCGAGGCCATCACCCGTGCCAACCGACGCATTTACGCGGCGCTGACCGATTCTTTGTTATCACCCCACCGTCAGCGCCTGGACGAACTTCTCAAGCGCAAGGACGGCAGTAAAGTGACGTGGCTGGCATGGCTGCGCCAGTCGCCTGCCAAACCGAACTCTCGCCACATGCTCGAACATATTGAGCGCCTGAAATCCTGGCAAGCACTTGATCTGCCCGCAGGCATCGAGCGGCAGGTTCACCAGAACCGCCTGCTCAAAATCGCTCGTGAAGGTGGCCAGATGACGCCTGCTGATCTGGCAAAGTTCGAGGTGCAACGACGCTATGCCACGCTGGTAGCGCTGGCCATCGAAGGCATGGCCACCGTCACCGATGAAATCATCGACCTTCACGATCGCATCATCGGCAAGCTGTTCAACGCGGCCAAGAACAAGCATCAGCAGCAGTTCCAGGCTTCCGGCAAGGCGATCAACGACAAGGTGCGGATGTATGGGCGCATCGGTCAAGCGTTGATTGAGGCCAAGCAAAGCGGCAGCGATCCGTTCGCCGCCATCGAGGCCGTTATGCCCTGGGACACCTTCGCCGCCAGCGTCACCGAAGCGCAAACATTGGCGCGGCCTGCCGACTTTGATTTCCTGCACCACATCGGTGAAAGCTATGCCACGCTACGCCGCTACGCGCCGCAGTTCCTGGGCGTGCTCAAATTGCGGGCTGCGCCCGCCGCCAAGGGTGTGCTCGATGCCATCGACATGCTGCGCGGCATGAACAGCGACAGCGCGCGCAAGGTGCCCGCCGATGCGCCAACCGCATTCATCAAGCCGCGCTGGGCAAAGCTGGTTCTGACCGACGACGGCATCGACCGGCGTTACTACGAGTTATGCGCCCTGTCGGAGCTGAAGAACGCGCTGCGCTCCGGTGATGTCTGGGTGCAGGGTTCTCGCCAGTTCAAGGACTTCGACGAATACCTGGTGCCGGTCGAGAAGTTCGCCACTTTGAAGCTGGCCAGCGAATTGCCGCTGGCAGTGGCCACCGACTGCGACCAATACCTGCATGACCGGTTGGAATTGTTGGAGGCGCAACTCGCCACAGTCAACCGCATGGCTGCGGCCAACGACTTACCGGATGCCATCATCACCACCGCGTCAGGCCTGAAGATCACGCCGCTGGACGCGGCAGTACCAGACGCCGCGCAAGCCATGATCGACCAGACAGCTATGCTGCTGCCGCACCTCAAAATCACCGAGTTGCTGATGGAGGTCGATGAATGGACGGGCTTCACCCGCCACTTCACACACCTGAAGACCAGCGACACGGCCAAGGACAAAACCTTGCTGTTGACGACGATCCTGGCCGACGCGATCAACCTGGGTCTGACCAAAATGGCCGAGTCCTGCCCTGGCACCACCTACGCCAAGCTGTCTTGGCTGCAAGCCTGGCACATCCGCGATGAAACCTATTCGACGGCGCTGGCCGAGCTGGTGAATGCGCAGTTTCGGCAACCCTTCGCCGGCAACTGGGGTGACGGCACCACGTCATCGTCGGACGGCCAGAACTTCAGAACCGGCAGCAAAGCAGAAAGCACTGGTCATATCAACCCGAAGTATGGAAGCAGTCCAGGACGGACTTTCTACACCCATATCTCCGACCAGTACGCGCCCTTCAGTGCCAAGGTGGTCAACGTGGGCATTCGTGATTCAACTTACGTGCTTGATGGCCTGCTGTACCACGAGTCGGACTTGCGCATCGAGGAACACTACACCGACACGGCAGGCTTCACCGATCACGTGTTTGGCTTGATGCATTTGCTGGGATTTCGCTTCGCGCCGCGTATCCGTGACTTGGGCGAAACCAAGCTATTCATCCCCAAGGGCGATGCCGCCTATGACGCGCTCAAGCCGATGATTAGCAGCGACAGGCTGAACATCAAGCAAATACGCGCCCATTGGGATGAAATTCTGCGGCTGGCCACCTCCATCAAGCAAGGCACGGTAACGGCTTCGCTGATGCTGCGCAAACTCGGCAGCTACCCGCGCCAGAACGGCTTGGCCGTGGCGTTGCGCGAGCTGGGGCGCATCGAGCGCACGCTGTTCATTTTGGATTGGCTGCAAAGCGTGGAGCTGCGCCGCCGCGTCCATGCGGGGCTGAATAAGGGCGAGGCGCGCAACGCGCTGGCCAGGGCGGTCTTCTTCTACCGATTGGGTGAAATCCGCGACCGCAGTTTTGAGCAGCAGCGCTACCGGGCCAGCGGCCTCAATCTGGTGACGGCGGCCATCGTGTTGTGGAACACGGTATATCTGGAGCGTGCCACCAGTGCTTTGCGTGGCAACGGCACGGCGCTGGACGACACATTGTTGCAATATCTGTCGCCGCTGGGGTGGGAGCACATCAACCTGACCGGCGATTACCTATGGCGCAGCAGCGCCAAGGTCGGTGCGGGGAAGTTTAGGCCATTGCGACCGCTGCCACCGGCTTAGCGTGCTTTATTTTCCGTTTTCTGAGACGACCCCCAATAGTGGTGAAACCTTTTCGCCATGTGTATAGGAATGTTTTAGACTCGCTATTTTACTTTCATCTTTAAAGTGATTGTTAGGGGTCATAATATGCAGCAGTGCTAGATCTACGGTATAGATATCACCGGTCACAACTGGCGGGGTTACAAATATTTCAGTAAGGGCATACAAACGTAATACTTTAAGGGTGTAGTTTTCTTTGGTGCGTGGGTAGGCTAATTTCATAATGATTTCTCTGTGATTAATAGTATAGATTTTGGCTGTCAGGATGTTTGTCTAAACCGTTAAATTTTATCAGGAACGGCAAATAATTTTGGTTCTTCAGATATGCTTTTGCTTTAAGCGCGAGATAGTAACTCTCAATCCCCTCTACCAATACAAACAAAGCAGTAGCAGACTCATACCCTATCCCATATGCATAGTTTGTACAGTCGGGCAATATATCGTCACTGTGGCTATGTATTGCGGAATGATGCTCACCGGTCAAAGTATTGATGATAATAGGCAGGGGGTTTTCGAGTAATTCAAGCAGATCCGATGGTGACAGTTCATTAATGAATGTTTCATCACCTGCACTAATTTTATCAAATGCCGGTTTCGCAGGAACTCCTGAATGGGCTATAAATTCAGAGGCTATGTGCTGTAACAACGCTGTGTTGTTCATCATTTTTTATAGGTCCTCCCATACTGTTTGAAATATTCATTGAGCTCTTTGTCTCGCTCATACGTAGCCGCATCTGCCGCTTGTCTGGCTTCATCAACCTGCTTTCTTTGTAGTTCTTCAGCCAGCTTCAGATAAGATTGAATATTCTCTTGGTTTGGTTCATTTGTTACGAGTTCAAACGCAACTCTTTCACGTTCCTCCAATGAGACGCACCCCATCAACGAAAACATGGCAACTGAAGCACAAGAGTAAAAACGAGCGGTTGAGAATTCCCGTTGTGTTTTTTTCTTCATCATTTTTCCAACTTAATTATCTGTTGCCCCCTAAACACGCCAAGGAGAGTCGTTTTGTGTTTGTCAGAACGCTCCTGTCTGTCTGCTTCAGCAGTAAACAATGGCAGGGGACTTACTTTAAAATCCTGATCCTGCACTATCAAAAACGGCACAGGAGCGTTTATGCAGCGTTTTTTCCCACTGGCAAAGGTTAGGTTGCAGATCGGCTGCGGCGTAACGCTACGCTTTATTCTGAGCCTATTAGCAGGGCACTCTTGGATTTTATCCATTAAGTCCTGTAACTCAGCGTTGCCTTTTGCTATGTCAGCTATGAGCTGATAAAGCTTAACAGGGTCTGTTTTCTGCATGAGTCCTTTTAAGCCCCACGTATATGAAGCATGAGTGATCACATCGTCAGAGTTAAATACAGGAATGTTCCGGTACAAATGCAGTGTCATTACGTTACTCAGATGTTTACGCAAAATTCTGAAACGCTCAGATTTCGGCAGTGCGACAACCGAGCTTCTGATATTGTTTTTTACGGTATTGATTTTGATTAGATGATCAGCAAGTTCCATAGCCGCAGTTGATAACTGTACATATCCGGCTGTTCGCCTCGCAAACTTTTGTGAGTACAACGGAGAAATGTATAAGTCCTGCCAACATGAGATAACCGATGTATAGGCATGAGAACCCCAATTCACAACCGGCTCAATGCATTTACCGATATCATCACAACCATTTTCTACCGGTGGAATGACACAGGTAAGGGCTGAAATTACCTTTGTATCTCGAAAAAGAGAGTCAAGCTGGTGGAGGTACTTCAGCAATGAACCAATATAGCTATCAAGCATCACATGAAACTCCTGTTCTTAGAAAGAAAGAATCATAACCAAATATGCCAACATACAAATAAGCGTTCAACAAATACAGGAGCGAAACTTAGACATCTGCGCCCCTGACTCGCGCTTTTTTCTCTCTTTTTCTCTTTTTTTCTCCCCCTTTTTTCTAGGGGCGGCTGTTCAAGGTGGAACGCCCATGTAACTACACCATCTTTTGTATGTTGGCATATTTCATGGCGACTTTTACAAAATGAAATATGACCGATCATGCTATTATTCTTGTTCTCTGGATTTCTTCAAAAATTTTTTAAAACTGCTATCACTGACCATCAAGCCGTAAGCCGGTAAAGCATCCATAATCGCATTCCAAGACATGCCTGATGATTTCATTTCAAATAAATCATCCTGAATATGGTTCAACATAGCATTTTTTTATAATTCGGGTTCTGCAAACTGAACTGAGTAATTTTTTCTTGTAATCGTTTATTTTTATACATCATTACTATAATAAACCTATCTGCTTTTCGAGCTCGTCCAGTTCCTTATCGGTAGGCATAGAACCACCCACTTTTTCATTGTGAATAACATAGGATATGCGTAACACAGAAGCCTTGCGTCCTTTACGTGACTCAATCGCAATTGAAACATCCTTGATATTCGTTTGTTCACCCAAACTAACCGCCAGCCGCTTTAAAAACTGACCAAAATATTTATAGCTTTGATAGAGATATTCCTTATTGCCTTTCTTATCTATATTGAACAGCCACATTTCGTCCTTAAGTTCGTCAACTCCAATTGTGAAAGACGTTTTATATTCGGCAATAGTATTACGTTTAGAGTACCGTTTCATAATTAGCTGATATAGATTTGCCAAACTAGCATCCGATAATCTAGCTACATAAAAAAGGTTTTGTGTCGTGAATTTTTTTGATAATTCAAAGAAATAGGGAAATACCCTACGGTTAAAGAATATTTTGCAGTAGCCTTCGTCAAAGTAATATGTAGCACTCGTTGTAATGTTGGTTTTTGAAGCTCGTTTAAAACCTTCCTCACTTAGATCTTCATATATGTGAGAGCTCAACAGAGTATCTACGGCGAGTGGAAGGGATTTATACGCAGTTGAAAGGTCCACGTCACAAATTTCAGCATACTCCTTAGCTTTAACCTCAAAGCATATTTCATCTTCATCAACAGATTCTCTAGGATCAGATATCTGAGCGAGAATAAGAAACAGCACTCTTTTCGCCGGTATAGGTAAGCTGGCGAGAGAAAGATTGAAATCATCAGAATGACGAACATTAGTATAAAGTGTTAAGTTACTGATTTGCTTCTTTTTCATCACAAAAGACTCAATTCCAACATGATAGGTATATATTCTAAAGGTTGTTTTGTCTAAAAGCAAAGTGACCTTTAAAGTAATACGTAGCTGGTGGAGTATTGAACACCAGACGAAAAATTAGCAATACTTCCATGACGGCTTATTGCCAAGTCAGTTAACGAAATTTCCATATGACAAACTGCATATGTCGCGACCTTTCGTTAACATACTGATAAACAGTAAGTTAATGAAGTCCACCATACTACTCTATACTGCATCAACGACGACCTTTTACCTTAAACAGAAAAGTAACTTTTTTTTATGATCATACTGCACCAATGACGACCTTTAGCATAACCGATTGATATATAAGGATTATATATACATGCTTACACCATTCTATACTGCATTAGCGACGACCTTTAGCCACCAGCAGAAAAATACCTTTTTTTATGACCGTACTGCATCAACGGCGACCTTTAGTGTAACAATATGATATATAAGGATTTATTTTAAGCATTTACACCGTTATATACTGCACAAGTGGCGACCTTTAGCCTTTAATAGAAAAGTACCTTTTTTTATGACTATACTGCACCAACGGCGACCTTTTGCATAACATGTTGATATATATGGATTAAATTATGATAGAAGTATATATTTATACTGCATCAGCGGCGACCTTTAGCCACCAGCAGAAAAATACCTTTTTATTGATTAACTGCATCAACGGCGACCTTTTGCAGCAAATCAAAAATATACTTTTTCGGTAGTGGAATATTACAAAACATTTAAGAAAATCGTACTTATCCACAACAAAATTAGAAAATAAACTAATATTAATTAATAGGATAGGTTTTTTTTGATTAAATAATGAGCCTTGGTTAATAATTAACCGCATATACTTTACAAGTGACGACCTTTCACTGCATCAACGGCGACCTTTCACTGCATCAACGGCGACCTTTCACTGCATCAACGGCGACCTTTTACTGCATCAGCGACGACCTTTCACTGCATCAGCGACGACCTTTAATATCGTAACTAAATGATTATTATGAATATATCCCCATATCTAAGGTTTTAATGTTTTAAGATCTAAAAAGAAAGAAAAGATCTTAATATGCTAAGATGTGCTTCACTGTGGACAATTTTCTTATGCTTTCTAACGCACTCGCTTTGCTCGTTTGTTCAACAGCGACACCGACACGAAAACAAGTTTTCATGTCTCTCGCTGTTCAGAGCTAAAAATGTAAATTCATTTATGATTGAAAAAAAAAGCCCAAACAAATGTTTAGGCTTCTCAGTTAATGAGTGTCGTTCAAATACAGACTTTTTAGCGTTACAACAGTACATGCATAACTTATTTTTAACGCTGCGGATAGCTGCTGTACGATGAACACAGCAAGTTCCAAACGTTGGTATTGATCTATACCGTGTTCTAGCGTCTGTCCTGCTTCAGAGATCAAGAAAATCATTCCTGACTTGCCATTATCAAAGACAGACAACCCTTTGTTTCTATGACCCCCATGATATCGGGCATCTAGATTATCAATATACTTCTTTGATAGAAGAACTAATGCAGTGAGTTGAGTCAATTCTTTTAAGGATAACTGAATAGTCATTTTCTGTTCCCATCTTGCAGTTCCATCCTTTTCAAGAGGTGCTATCTCGATGTTAAGGGTAGGAACGCCAGATCTGGAAACTACCTTTTGAAAGTTAAGACAGGAACGTTTCTTTTCGTGTTTCTGCCAATCGGCGAAGAACTTTAAAGTCTCACCATACACTTGTTCGGACATACACCACCCATCAATCTGGTAATGAACCTTTCAAATTCTGTGCTGCCTGACTTGGGGGCTCCTTCTCTATTTTTACTTTATCAGTCAGTAACGCCCGTTTTGCCTGACTCAAATTTACTTTATTGTGAGCATGAGTGCCGTCACTATCAACAGTTAGAAAGGAATCTAACATTACTTTGAAGGTATCAGCCTTTGTCCTGTCTGATAGAATTGAAGCCAGCAAAGAAGGCAATCTATCATCAATTTCCCCTAATGCGATCCCTGCCAGTAACGCTGTACGTACTGCTTCAGTTTGAACCGGCGATTCTTCAATCTTTTTAATTGCGAATTTATCAGCCTCGCTGAGTTCGGGACGAAGATACAAAATTATCTTTTTACGCTCTTGTTTCATAACGTTATCCTAATAATTTCAGACCCCGAACCAAAGCAAACTGAGGTTCTTCAGCCACGTAGAAACGTTCTGGTTGGATTGCTATTTTCTTTCTGATTGCATCAGCGGAAAGCGCAGCTCCACCACCAATAACCATGACATGTGTATAGCCCTTAAAGGTGCTGACCGCATCGAGCACACGGGTATTTAGTCGTTCAATACTGCTGTTCATGGCATCTTTCACCATCTGAATATCATCAACGCTGTTGATGTTATCTAACAGATAGTTTTCATCGTGCCGGTTAATAATGAGTTGATCTGCGTTATAGCTGGATGTTTCTGTTGAAGCGTTCACCAAAGCTCTTTTGACTTCGTTAGTCACCAATGATACGCCAAGCGTAGGATCACCAAAAATGCGTGATACAGACGTCATTTGACCAGAAACCATTGAGATATCAGTTGTGGTGCCTCCAATATCAATAATCAGTACAGAATGATTGGGTCTTAATTCATCACACAAAGATATACCCGCAGGAATTGACTCAGGACGAACGGTTACTTTTTTGATTTTGAAAGGTTCATTCCGGCTTACTTGAACTTCGCGCATTAAGTTATCTTTTTTGCGTTGGATGTTATCCATTCGATATTGCGCATCCTGATCGTAAAATTCTGCCAATGGTAGAGTGACAACGATTTCAACCTCTTGGGGAGGTAAACCGCTAATCTGAAGTGCATGTTGCACTGCAACTGCGTTTAGAGGGCTATACTGCCAAGCTACGTTGTTAGTTGGCAAATTGTCAGGATCAATAATATCGAATGAATACTTCTCGTTATCAACGGTATAGTTGAATGGTTTGCCAGTACCAAAAGCCGTACCCCAACCGCGTTTGAAGCTGTTAGGACTAATTTTAATTACTTCACCTTCCTGATCCTGTTCCCACAGCATTTTTATGTTAGTAGAACCATCATCTATATAAATACGCATTTGAAGCCTCTAATTGTTAATGTGATGCATCTGAGATTTATTTGATGCGATATTGAGTATGTTTGTAATTTTAACAGTGGAAACTGAGTGTCGCAAGAGGTTGATGTGAGATTAATTTGAGAAATATCAGGGTGTAAAAATCATAATGAAAATGAAAATATATCATTTAGATGTGGGTGTGATGCATAACTGAGGTTTATATGAGGCTTGTTCTGTGTGGTATTACTGTGTGAGGATTAATTGAGGTATATCTGATATGTGTAGATATACCTCGATACCTTGACTGTGAATGTGTATCACAAAGGCGGCAATGCTGAGGGGAAAAGTTTTGCGATCAAATCATTAGTATTATTTATCAAACTTTCACTTTTAAATAATAGATGCATTGTGCCTTTTTTGTACCACTTAACGATGAAAAATTCAGTTTCAAAATTTTTATTATTAGTTCGCACATTATCAGATATATATAGCCCTACACTATTTTGAAATTCGTGAATTGGTTTTTTTTGTAAGATGCAAAATATTCTAACTAGATCGTTAACGGTGTCAGTCTTAT
Source organism: Providencia sp. Marseille-Q8014 (assembly GCF_965112055.1). NCBI lineage: Bacteria > Pseudomonadati > Pseudomonadota > Gammaproteobacteria > Enterobacterales > Morganellaceae > Providencia > Providencia sp. Marseille-Q8014. The sequence goes on along the minus strand of NZ_CBCOPT010000002.1, from coordinate 72,137 downwards.
TAAATCTAGTTGAATACTTACCAACTGAAACAGCATTATCCATTATTATTTTTTTGCTAAGATAGCGAGGATTATTACTCTTGTAATCCCATGAGACAGATTGCAACGCATCCATCAATCCATTCTTAAATGAATCAGCTTTGTTAGCGCTTAAACTTGTAAAAGTGCTTAATGCATTCTCAAAGTTGAATATAGGCGATTTCATATCGTAAAGGTCGTAATGTAACTTTTCTATTTGTTTATTGCTCATGATTGTTTTGATACCAGATTTATCAATAAACATTTTCCATATCTTTCTGTCTAACCAAAGTTCAAACCGTGTTCTGTTATCATCATCATTAGTATTTCTAGGGTATTGCAAATCAATTAAATCGTCCTCTATGCATTGGTGAGGAAAATGATTGTTGGTATTGGGGATTGTTTTTAATATTTCGATAGCCTCTGCTGCTTTAGAGAGTGATTCTTTATATAGGCTAATAGCATGTTTTCGGATTGCAATTACTCTGTCTATCTCAATTGATTCGATGATATTAGTATTGGTATTAAGGTTCATTAATAAAATCCAATTTAATTTTTTATATGGCATACGTTAGGCGAGAAAAAATAGAAGTAGTACCATATCAAGCAAACAACAATAAAGATATATGTTTGTCAAAGTGAAAACTTCATTATTTAATTAAAGATGAATAATTATGATTTAATTTAATTCTGTTAATTTGGTAATTAATTGTATAATGAATTGTTGTGTTTATATAAGTGGTGATATTGTATTTATCATTTTTACAAAAATATTGCTTTCAGCTTTGTACGAATATATTATTGATTCTCAAATATAATTAATTACCACAGCTAATAATAATTAAACGAGGATGAGTCATGAATACCTATAATGTATCGTATAAGGTTAATCTTAATAACAATAACTATGCTCTAGCTTCATTTGATGTACAAGCAAAGTCTGAAAAGGAAGCGCGTAGAATAATAAGCAAGTCGAATATAGGTGTTGAAGAATATACTGTTACTGAGAAAGACTTTTTCTCGGTAACGTGGTGTGCTGAAGATATTCATGCAAGTATTGTTTCCGGTTGGGATAGTGAAACAGAATTAGATGAATTTAATAAAACTGATCTTGATGTTTTCTATTTTAATTTAAGTGATAATGATAAAAAGAATTTTTGTTTAGATGTATTGGAGGCACTTAAAAACAACCATGATTGTAATTACGGTATTAATTGGGATGTAATTAAAATATCAGCAGATTCAAGTATGGATATATGGAAAAGATTAATTAATTAAGATTAAATATTAAATTACAGAAAAATAGTCAGAGCTTATTGTGTCTGGCTATCTTCCCCAAAGGGAAAGCCTCTACTTATTCGTAAAATACTGCACAAAATGGCTGAAAAAAGTGAATGGATGCAAGTAGTGGCTTTTTAATATCATATATGCTTCGTCTAAGCGATTCTGAGCCACTTTAGCCTGTACGCCAATGCTTATCCACGATGATGTGTGGAAGTCCTCTCAAAATCGCCCCTACGCTGTTTTTAAAGACAGGGAAAGGATCGCCTACGGCTCACAGTACCCCCTAAAAGATCGCCTACGGCTCACAGTAAACAAAAAAAACATAAAAATCAGCGAGTAACACCGATAACCGTTTTTCTTGTGCCCTTTTTCAAATGTGTAATTCTCATTTTCAATGATTTAGTAATATTTTTGGTTTGCTTAATGTCAGCCCTGATAATTTTAAACTTATCCTCGTATTTTTGAATAAGTTGGCGTACTTCATCAGACCGAATTGAAAAATAGCGTATGTCAAAATCGCCATTACCTGTGGTTGGAGCATTACGCATAGAGCCAACTTTTTTAGTCGCCTTGTTCATCACAACCATTCCCCATCGAATCCGTACTGAGCCCCTGTCGTTATGAATTACTGGCAGGTATGGGGAGAATAGCTGTTTGTTATTTATTTCTTGCATAAACTGTTGGATCAGATTTACCGCATTATCAGCGCATACAGTTATTGCTTCCTCACAGTCAGCAAGGATTGCTTCCAGCTTTAGCAATAACGCATCTTCATATGATACTGACATGAATTTCAGCACTCCAGAAAAGGTTCAGAAAAAGTCATTTTAACATAAACTATTTATACCGTAACCACCCTATTGGTGACTTAATGTTTCGATTACATTAAGTCGTAACTACTGTTTTGGTGACTTAACACGTGAGATACATTAAGTCACCAAAACCCCCTTGGTGACTTAATGTTTTTTGAAAATGTGCCGATAACAATTTTGGTGCAGAAGAAAGAATTGTCTTTCTTAAGCCATAAAACACCTATTTTCGACTTAATGCGAATGTTATTAATTTCTTTGGATAATAAGTATCATGCCACTAATTATTTATATTATGTAACATGTTGAATATAAGTGAAATTTTACTCCCTCTCTGTTTACGCATACTGTAAATAAATGTATAATAAATTGCATTAGTCGTAGATAGTGTGTTGACGACTAATGTATGTCTTACTATAATTTATACTGATATATACGTATATGCTCAGAATAAGTGAGGGGAGGATGAAACGCTTTCTTCTGTTTTTAAGCATTTTTAATGCTGCGATTTGCGAGGCTGCTGTTGTAGATTTAACTAATACCTCGTGGGAAAAGCACGCTAAACAATGTAACCTCGATCCGCTTTTACTCTATGCTATTGCTCTTAAAGAGAGCTCCCATAGAACAGGCGATAAATCCTTTGTTGCACCCCATCGCTATGCTTTAAATAACCCAATTATGGGCTCTTATTATCCGGTGAACCGAGATGATGCTGTCCGAAAAGTGCGGGAATATGTAAGCGTTTCAGCATTGACTGATATCGGTATTACACAAATTAATTGGCGTTGGAACGGTAGTAATTATGTTTCTGACCCTGCTGAGTTATTAGATGTAGATAAGAACATTGAGGTATCAGCGAAGGTCTTGTGTCGAGCGATTGAACTATCTCCAAATGATATAGCGCAAGCCATCGGTAATTATCACACACCAAATCCAGCGTTAAAGAACAAAGCTAAAGAATATGGTGAATCAGTTCTGCTCATATGGAAAAGATTGAAAGAAAATGAACAATAAAATAAATTGCTACAACACTGAAATGACTGATGTACTTTTCAGTTTATTAAGTAATTCTGAAAGAGTTGATAATAATCCATTTGTGATCGTCAATTCTGACAAAACCTGTTTTGTTGAAGATTTTTCCATTATGAGAGATTTTTTCAGTGGATTGAAAGTGCCTGCTTATATATTAAGCTATAAAGAGGATTCTCAGTCTTTATATACTAAGAAAGACCCAAATTTTAAAAAATCTCTGTTGGATGTTTCATTTTTGCGTTTAACAATGCTAATTGAATCAGCAATTATTAACAGCATGTCTGGCACAGATACTAATCATTTCTTTTGGTTTAATGATTGTCAGTCATACAATACAATTAATAAGTTTTCTTTTAAGGAAATACTGTTTTCTTTGTATTCAAAGCAAATAAATATTTCTCCAATTTACAGACCTTCGATTATATCAACTAGATTAGTCGATAGTGATGGTTATCATAAAAAATATGATGATGTATTATTCTATCTTAAATCTAGAGCGCGCTTATGTGGAAAGGTGTTTAAATGAAATTAACTATTGCACCAGAAGATTATCAATTAGCAATTGATATGATAAAACTTGGATTTAGAAAGAATGTAATATTGTCTGAGATTCCAGCAATATCTCCACGTATGTATGGATGTTTACGAAATGATTCAGGAATTGATAATGAGGATAATGATTTTACGTTAGGACGACTAAGAAAAATTAGCACTATATTAGCTAATCAACATGATAAACGATCTGCAACTGATTTTTTACATGTATATTTAATGACTGCACAAGATCCAGAAAATAGATTGCAAATAGAAGAATTGGTTGGTGCTTATAAAGCATACCGCCATTTATTTAATGTTCATTGTGGTTTCTTTGATGATCCATTAAAGAAAAACATAATTGATCCGAACTTGGCATGGCAAATTGCAACCAATTACCGAAATGGAATAATTGGTTTAACTGGCTGTTTTGAGTGTCGGCAGAAATATATCTATCTTACACACGAATCAGAGGATTCCTGCAATATGAAATGTCCTTATTGCTCTGAATCTAAAGAAAATGAATTCATTAATAATAAGGGTGAATAATGAAAAGTTGTAAAATGATTACAGGAATTCTATTTTCATTAGTGTTATCCGGCTGTGCTAATAATGAAAATAGTAATTGGATATATAATAATGAGGCTTCAAAACCAGTGGTTGAAAATGGAAGTGAAGCTCTCAAAATTGCTAAATCAATAGGGTTGAATAATCTAGATGATGATGCGGATAATTACACAATCTTTGCTGTGTTAGTACCAAGTCAGAAAGGAAATTCATTAAAAAAAATTAAGGAACCTATTGTTGTAAGCGATACAAAAGGGATGGATCAGTTAAGAGAAATCATCTCACAAAGTAAGAATGCAGTAAATGTAGTGGATCTTACCCTTGCTGCAACAGTAAACCCTGTTTTTGGGCTCTTAGCTTTTGATACAAGCACTCCAGAAGAACGAGCGCCTATGATGGAAGGTCGTTTACTAGTAACCGAATGGGGATCTACACCGCTGAGTTTCAGTGACCAACTTTTGAAAACGAAGCGTATTAACTCTGTCTTTGATAAATACTTATCAAATGCAATTAAAGCTGAAGTGGCTGGAAATGTTTTAGCATGTAACGCTGCTAAATTTGTATCTGTTACTGAAAATAGAAATATTTCCGATCAGAATCTATATGTAAATGTGCATCAAGCACCATTCACTAATCTGAAGTATTCATATAATTATACGGATCATGAGTGTGTTCATTATTTACACGATACTGGTAGGTATGAGGAAGAATTCAAGAAAATTAGTGTTGAGTTAGGTCCTGAAACCGTACTGTTTTTGCCGAGCAATTTGAAAAGTGAGCCAAAAATAATACGGAATGGTCAGGTATATAAATTTAGATAAAAAAAATCCCGCTTATTAGCGGGATTTTTTTTATCTATTCATCTTTAACACTTAACCTTGTTTTCGCTCTTTGTCTAACTTCATCTAAATCTGTACCTTCAACCCCTCTGGTAAATCGCTCGACAGAGTTTACTCGCTTTCCATCAGCATTGAGTGTACTTCCAGAACCCGTATATTTATCGAGGTCAAATTCTTTGAAATCAGGAAGCATGTCGGCTTCTTTAAGAGTTGCGGTCCATTCAGAAAAGTCTATTTTGGTGAAGTCTACTTTATCCATATCTGCTAATGTAATTCCTTCACAATTCGGATTTTTTGTATCACCGTATCCTATTGTTCCTCTAACGTGCTCAGTGATTATTCTGGCTACCTGAGAGTTATACGCACAGTAGCTACTTTTCTTTTCGATACATGCGCCAAGGACCTTCTTAGAACACCAACTGTCTACCTTTGTCGCTAACTTAGTTTCTTTTTTGATTGCCAGTTTGAATTCTTCATCGGTACAAGCCCATATAATATTCACCAATAGGTTTGCCATTTGGTATGCCAAGTATGCATATCCGACAACTGACATGGCTGTTGTGATCGTTGATGAAAGTTGCACTACTGAAGCACCTGAGCTAGCCCCTCCGTTTTCTGCTAATGATTGAGTTGCAGTTTTTCCGCCTTCAGTAGCTGCGGATTGGAAAATAGCGTTTGTAACAGCCTCACCGAAGGTGTTTGCAGTCCATTCGGCAACTTTGGTTGTTAGGTTGTTAAGCGCTGCTGTTGTCATCGAGACAACGCCTTTTTCAGCGACTCCTTGAGCTACTTCAGCACCGGCATTTCCAACAAAAGAGTTAAAAGCGGAAATAGCAGGTTTTGTAATAGCTTCCACCGCATCCATAGCTGCTGTGCTTGCCATATCAAATAAGCCTACACCACCATCAAACAACCCTGCTTCTATCGCTAAGGCATCTGCCGCTCTCATAGTCATCATTGAAAGCTGTACGTATTCTATCCAGCTCACACCGACCGGTTGATCACAACAATCTACCCATCCTCCCATTGCCGTTCGGCATGTCAGAGCTTCACCTTTGAAAATGACACATTGCTCTTTATTCAAAGAAGATTCACCGTTGTTTGCTTCTTCTGCATCAGCACAATTCGTATCTGCCAATGCAAAAGATGCCGCATTCAACATAGCAGCCGCTGTTGCAAAATCACCATTCTCTTGAGATGAAGGACGTAAACATGATCCATTTAGACATTGTACAGCGCCGTCACAAATTAGCTTTTCATGGACTGCGCCATTATTAAAGGTAACATCTTTTCCACAATCCCATGTTTCACTAGATTGCCAGCAACCAGCAATATCACCTTCTTTTCCTGTTAAACATTGAGATTTTATAAACGAACAACCTTGCTTCTCGTATTTCTTGCATGTGTTGTTTACCCCATGCTCTTTACCGCAATGCGTGATCACTTCTGCTCTCTTACAGAATGGTGATATTTTATCTAACGGAGGTGGCACGAAGTCCTCTTTACAGAGTTTGACACCATCTATGACAGCACAACCGTCTTTATCGGGGATTATTGTGTCATGACAAACAACAGTGTAATCCTGACAAAATCCTTCTTTAATGGCTTTTACAGCCTTGTTAAATTCACTTTGCTGTGGCGAGCTCCAGACATCATTAGTAAGTGCTTTTTTCTTATCAAATTGAATGCGTAATTGTGCAAAGCCTTCACCTGCACCGGTTACTGATACTCTGTTTTTAAAAAATACTTCATCATTCGGTTGGACTTTACTAAATTTTTCAGTCACATCAACATTTAACTGCTGATCCCAACTCGTTGAAAGTTCGCACCGACCAGGAGTTTCCGGTGGAAAAACATCTTTTCCGTGTGGACCGCCCCACACATGTTCTAAGGAATCCTTTGTTCCGGCATAAATTTGCATGTAATCATCCCATTTTGCTCGAGTAATTTTGGCACTTACAACAGCAGTAGGATTGATAACATTCACGGACATAAAATCTTCAAAGATTCGACAACGCCCTTCCCAATAGTTGTCACCAACTTTTCCAAGCCAAATATCAACACAGGTTTCCCCGCAGGTTTTAATATTTGCAGGACCTGAATTATGAGATACCAAACCTGCTAAATATGGATGATTAACTATGTAACCACCTGTCACATCGACTGTCTTTGTGCATTCTTTATAATCAGGTATGTGCTTTTTATCTACATAATCCTCAAATACCTGTTTTGTTTCGCATTTTGAAATAGCATCGGAATATTTTTTTTCATTTGAGAGAAAATCGTTATGAACATTAAAAACATCATCATCTTTGTTAATGTCAATTGAGGAGTGACGGGATGCCCCTACTAAAGTTCGGTATGCCTCTCCCTTGGGGCTTTGTTCTGTTTTCAGTTTTTTTGATTCATGAAACCCAATTTCATTTGTTTTGCTATCATTGCCATAGACGTTTGATACATCATCTACCCCCATAGCAAAGCTGTCTTTATAATAAATATTGTTAAAATTGACAGATTCACCTTTACCAAATTGTGAAGTACCTTTCGAATCTACATTTAGGCTTGGTAATGTTTTATAAAAATTTAAAGCCTCTTTAGCTGTGTCATGACCAGCAGTAACTCCCTCCAGATTATTTTTATCTGTCTGATATTTACCTGTGTTTTCTGGAGGTTTTGTCGAAACTTCAGCAAATGAGTTAACGGGTGTTATCATCACTGAGAGATAGGCTATTAGTGATAAATGTGTCACCACCGAAGAAAAATTTCTTCTCCTAAAATTTTGAATCATTTTCTTTCCTCATGGTTTTCAGATCATCACATGATAAACACCTTACATTTTTGTTTTTCAGGATAAATACTTAGAAAAGGGTTCTATTTAGCATGTAATTTTTTATCGAATAAGGTATGATTTGATGGTATGTAAATTAATCAGTTGAGGGGGGGGCGATATGTCTTTTAATCACGGTTTCATATACAGACGACCGCGTTATTATCACTTCACCCGTTCGTGTAAGTGTCATGCGGAGAGAATGCAAAAAACAGAACAACAAGCCGCAGAACAGCGTCAACATGATATTGATTTATATGGCTCTGCTTATGTTAGGAAGCGTGAAAACGGTTCTGGTTTCGGTAGTTTTTTAGAAGATTATGGATTAGGTATTGCTATCGTCGTTTTTTTGGTGTTTTTTTTAATACCAATTTGAGTAACACAGGTCATAAAGATAAGGCAAAAACACAATGTTTTTGCCTTTTTTATATCCGTTATCGTGGTTTTATTTGTTCTACCCTTGGCATTGGATTACCTTTTGTAATAATTATTTTATCTTCACTTGAATCTCCTGATTTTTCGGGTTTCTCTGGTATAGAACTTGGTGAGAGATCTGTACCTGTAATTATATCCCTACGACTTCTTTGTGGAATTTGATTGCCATTACCACCAGCTAATGTGTTGTTGGTAATGTTTAATTGGGTATTTCCAGAGCCGGTTCTTGCTTCGATTTGCACATTATTAAGTGCGCTGTAAAGTTGGTCACGGCTGGCATTACCGCCATTTTCATAATAAGTATTGGCATAATTAGTAGCAGCTTCGTTAATTTGATTAATGGATGTCGCATTCTTAGCAATAGCTGCGTATTGTGCCAGTCCTTCAGTAATATTGTTGGATTGTTCATACCCCATAGTCGCAGAGCTAACAGACTTCATAGAATTCAAATTAGCTTTTGTATCTGATTCTATATTGTTTTGATCCGCGCCCACATTACTAACAGAATTTGTCAAAGCATTCATGCTAGTTGCAATACTCGTACCTTCATTTGAAATACTTTGTGCGCTACTTTCTGATACAGAACTACCATGTAATTGCTCTCTAGCTCTCCTAGATTCTGAATAATGCTCAGACATCCCTAGACCCGCACTATTTTTAGCTGAATCATCTTCTATATTAGCCTGTTGGCTATTTAGGAACTGTTGGGCTTGAGCAGTTGTATTACCATATTTGGTATTAACAGCCCCCTGAGTGCTTGCAATATTGCCTTGAACTTCAGATGCTGTATTTTGTGCAATATTCATGTTTCTACTTTCTTCGCCATTCATTGCACCAGTAGGGTTTGTAGCAGGACCAAACAATTCTCCAAAGTGATTAACTAAACCACCAGTATCATTTGCCGCATAAATTGTTGCAGCGTTTTCTGCATCTGATGCCCCCATAATAGAACTAAGCTGTTGTTGGTATTCTTTTTTTCTGTTCTGGAATTCATCATTACTTAGATTTTCATTATTGATTTTGTCTACAACATTACTATTTTCATTTGCTAAATTTGCTACCTGACCTGCTGTATAAGACTGTTTTGCAGATACAGAATTATTCGCAGAAACAGTCTCACTATATGATTCTTGGGCTGTTTCTGCTTGCGAAGCGGCTTGTCTGATACTTTTTGCTAATTGTGCTGATTCTTGAGTACCACCATGTTTATCAAGTTGGTCAGCAATGTGTTCAGCAAATTGAATGTTATTAGATACACTAGTTGCGTCATTCGTTGCAACAGAGTCATTTGTCATTATGCCGGTTGTTTGAGATCCGGAATTACGGTGAATATCGGAGGATTGAGCACTAACGGCAGCGCTACCGCCAATAGAAACGCCTTTACCACCAGCTCCACCAGTTTCCGGTGAACCTACGCCCATACCACCTGATACGCTTGCGTCACCGGATAAAGCTGTAATTTTGGCACTCTCATCAATAGTAGAGGATGTGTTACCAGTTGTGATCATTGAGCCATTATTGGATGAATTGCTAACTGTATTGCTCAAACCGGTATCACTATTGATTGTAGAACCGTAGTTATGAGATGTATTTATCCCCATAGAACTCAAAGAGCTAACACCTTTATCTATGGCTGAAGTTAAAGTTTCTTGAGCTGTGATATTCCTGTTGGAAGCAGATTGTATAGCTTGTTGTCTCGTATTTGATAAGTCCAGTTTTGGAGCAGTGCTATTCCCACCTGTTATCGTTGATACTGCATTATGTGCTGATTGTTCAGTAACTGCTGATTGCTTGTGTAAAGCAGGAGAATCAGTAGCATCTGGAGTCATTGGTGACGTATCAGGAGCACCTGTTGTTGATAGACCTTTTGTTAATCCCGTGAAAGCATAAGAGGAACCAAACACGACAAATGCGCCCAACATCGGTACTGATGCCATCATGTGCCCTGCAATGGCGATATTTTTCTGTGTAACAAATAACAAATGATATAAATCGGAGAAACTAGAAGCACCAGAAACCAGCACTGAGATATCAGACTGTGTTTTAGTTAACATAATAGCGTTCATGATAGCCAGCAACGGTTGCCATGTTTGAATCCACAAAAGCACCAGAACATATTTAAGGCTTAAACCTACGCCCATTAATCCAAATGCTAAAGCGAAGGCTACAAATGGCACCAGACCGTATACAGCCGCTTGTATAAACGACTGAAGATACTGAATCCAAATTAGAAATGAAGAACCTTCAGATGCCCATTTGAATGACTGTTGAATTTGTGACTGTGATTTAGCAACTGCCGCATATGAGTGATAGGCGTTTTCATTAGCGGTTTGTGGCATATTAACAACGAATGGGTACATTAATAGCTGTGCTTGAAAATCCCGTAGGTTTTTCCCAGTTGCTCCAAAAAATGTCATTGCTTCAGTCATGGTTTTGTTTGCAAAAGGCAGTGAACACTGGTTCTTGGAGCCATATGTTTTACATTTTTCACTAAACCCATTTCTTACACTGAGCACACCTTTACCTATTGAGTCAGCTTGTCCGCCAACCATAAGCCTGATACTTTTCATTGCCTCAAGGCAGGACACATCATCAACTTTACCGTTTACTTCAATGGCAATAGTTCTGTTCGGGCTTGTTGCTAGTTGATCATCAAATGGCTTATTCATGATCCCCATGAAACTTTGAGCCCCTCTTGCAATATCAAATGCAAGGCATTGATTTGTGTAAACCTTTATAGCTTCCTCTAAGTGAGCACTTTTGCTATCGCCACTGGACCAAATTAACGGATCTCGCATTGCATCAAACATTGATGCAAGGGTATACAATGGGTCAACGGGACCGTTTTCAGTCATGCTTGGCATTGAAAATGCCTGTTCCATTTTTCGTGTAAACTGATAACCAGTATTGCTGATGATTGATGCTGTAAAACCAACACCGAAAGGTACATTATCAACAGCCCGTACTTCGCCGGTTGTAACATCTTCAATCGTGACTCTTGTTGTAACTTGAAAGAAGCATAAAAATAGAACTACTGATACGGCAGCTTGTTGAAATGCTATGGTTCTACCACCATCAGCGGCAGATTTTATTACATATCCGATGATAGATAACAAAAAAGCGATTTTAAATGATCCTGCCAAGACACCATCGTTACTGAGCATACTAAGCCCGTTAAACACCATTGAAAGTGCCGAAGCTCCACCAGATGATGTGTATACGTGAAAATCCATTACTGATTACTCCGATTGATTATTGGGCGTTCACACCATCTGGAACGTGAATTGGTTTCGTACCGACCATGAATGTATTAAATATTTCGTTTATTCTGACTAAACCACCATGCTTAACAATGTAACCATCATGTATTTGTCGAAGGGTTACTTTTGCATCTCGTATCATTTCACGCTGTTTTTTGATATGAGCAAAAATAGGTTCCTCATTGTTTTCTATAATTCTATCTGCACTGCTTTCTGCGGCAGTTAACATATCGTTTAAATATACGAAGGCTGCTTCATAACTAATTATTTCCGATATATTTCTGTAATAGTGCATTGCTCTAGTAGTATCTTGACCCTCTATTAATTTGTAGCCATTAGTGACAGCTCCATTAACATTGAAAAACAATACTTTTTGCTTTATGTTTTCAGCAGGTTTCTCATTGCTTATATATTTTTGAAGATAGTTATATTTTTCAAATATATCTAAGAATTGAGTCTGAAGCCCATCAACCTTAATTTTCTTTGGTGCTGGAGCTATGCAGGTGTCTTTTGATGTACCACAGCCATAGATTTGAACATTTTCTTTTTCTTTTGAGCCTTTCATCAACAGTTCATAGACTTCCTCAATAGGGATGGGGGCAATTGTTTGGTGCAATATGGGAGTGGATTTGTCATTAGATTGTGTGGCTTCTTTTACAATAACCATACCGGTTAAACTCATAACTAATTCTTTTTGTTCGTCAGTAGAATTTAAAAATCCACTATTAAATCCACCTTTACTTAATAAACACCACATTACATTACCGTAGTGAGTACACGGTTTTGTTAAACCGGCTTTTTGTGCTGCTATCATTGGCGGTTGTTTACCTAACACCTCGGATTTATAGCTATTGAATGAATCCTGAATACCTTTAGACGAAAGCTGTGCAGACACTGACGTTTTCATTTCTTCGCTAATTGCACCTGCCATATCTACCATTAAGCCTTTTGATAATTGACATGAGTTGGCGGTGTATTCATTCAGCTTTTGTATGATGGATTGTAGTTTTGATAATTCCCCTCCCAGTACGGCATCCATAGCGTTAATAGCCAACTGAAATGCCAGTCCGACAGAATTAGCCGCGATATTTCGGAGCAATTGAATAAATTCTTCCGTGTTAATGAAACTGAATGACCCTGCAAAGAAATCAATACCGGCACACCCACCAGACGCTTTAGGTAACGTTACGTTAACGGGTGTAAGGGTTCGTAGTTGATTACGGACCACGAAGCCCCCTCCTACGTACCCCTCGCGAGTAACACTCTTATAAGAACCACCGCTGGTTGTGTTCGACATAGAGCCAAACATCTTATTTAATTGCTCGTTTACATCAGCGGATTGACTAATAGGAGTAAATCCGAAAAGAGCTGTAACAACCAAACTTAATAATGTCTTTTTCATTACGAAATTAGCCTTTTAAGGTTTTGTAACTTGAGATCGTTTTTGGATATATTCAACAAATAGAATTGGGTCATTTAAAATATCGTCTGGCATATCTTTGATTATGTCGCTGTCAATATATCCATTGTGATTAAGGGGAAGTGTGCTTGTGTAATCTTGTTCAGAAATTAGTTTTGCATCTTTAGCAATCAACACAGTGCGTTCCTTCAGAGAATCACTACTGATAGCGCTAAATGAAATGATTCTGATATCTTTAGGGGGTATGGCTAATGCAATCGCTGGTACATTAGTAATTCCAAGTTTTTTGGCTTGACCGGTATCAATTTTCATATTGTTAAATTCATTTTGAGGTAGAGGGAGACCATCAACAGAAATAGGAATTACATTTATACTAGTTTCATGACTAAATGTTTTTAAAACAAAGGCTTGCTTCTCACATAAAGGACAGTCCTTTCCTTTAAAAAAGAAAAAGATACCTGCTTTACTTGAAATGCTATTCAAAACACGTCCTCTGTTTTCGTCAGCTACTCGTGTTTGCTCCATAGCCGCAAATGAGGATGTGGATCGGCGATTGTTTTCATCAATGAACGGATCAGTAGTAGTTACCAGTCTCGCCATATCTGCATAACGACTGGCTTTGTCCAGCATGATCCGTTGCACGTAATAGTATCGCCTTACATTCTCTTTAGTCGGATTATCAATTGCCTCATCTCGTAGCTTCTGAATGTTTTCCCGATACCATTTAACTGTAAATTTCGGCTCTGGTGCAGGAGCTGGCGCTGGTGTTAGTTTTGGTTCGACTGGCTTAGGTTTTGGTGTATCTGGTTTTGGTTTAGTTGGAGTGATTGGCTTTGGTTTCGTGACTTGCTTTTCATTATAGAAAAACCACCCTTCATCTTTTTTTTCCAAGTCTTGTACACTTCCACCAATTACCTGTTCAGAATCATCGTATGCTTTCTTAGGTTCCTGATTTGCCAAAGAATAACTTGTTCCTGAAAATGAAATAGCCACAATTACAGCCATAGATAAATATTTATATTTTCTCATTGAAATTCACTTATGTTTGATGTCAGCGACCTAATAAAAATGTTTTGCATTAGGAAAACACTGTTTTTATTCATTTTTTACATGGAAAATATTTGTATTTTATAATTGCAATAATTATTTTTTCTTGTATTAGAGTGATAAATTTCAAGTAAAAAAAAAGCCCCCGATGAAGGAGGCTTTATAGTTGTTGTAAGTGAAAACAAACTTTGTGTAACAACGCGAAAAGTAACCTTTTACTATCGTGCTGTGACTATTAAATTTGCACACATTTGAAGTATGGATTGCTCAATTTCATTGAAATTATTGATAAATATTGTATTTTTACCAAATATCCCCTTGAAATAGGCTTCGTTTGCACCATCTTCGTTCAATACAAAGGTACAGACTTCTATCCCTTCGATTGTTGCTGAATTGATGATTTCTTTTGTCTTTTTATCATCATTAGGTTCCCCGTCAGTGATAATAAAAATCATCTTTTTCTTTTCCCTTGATAGAGCGATTTCGCTTATTACGGGAATCAAACTTTCAGCCAATGGAGTAGAGCCTAAACATCCTTTGTGCGTAAAAACACCTTGAGAAATACTTGCGCGAAGCGGTGTGTATCTTGGCTTCATCGTTTGTACTAGTAGTGAATTGGATTCTTCAACGTAAAACGGAAATGCATAGCAAGCGGTTGAAACACCTGAGATATTTAACCCTTCCAATACTGCAATGACGGAAGATAATGCAGCTCGAATACGAGATGTATCAAAGTGGTATTCATGCATTGAGGAACTAGTATCAAGTAAAATAGAACAAGCACAATTTGGGCTTTGGATAACATTTTTAGTCTTAAAAATGTTAGTGTTTCCCGTTTTAACACCTGCTAATTTACTAGATTTAATTCTTGCGCCTTGCTCCCTTAACCGTGAAGTGGATGTAGTATTATCATGGACTAATTTTTCAAATGACCGGCGTAATCTACTTCCTGTTGTCAAACTTCTTTTAATATCAAGAGAAGTTATTGTTTGAGTGGCTTGATCAAAATTCTTCTTCCACTCTGTGTTAATAATAGCAACGTTAAAAAAATCATTAACTATTCCCTTGGAACTCATATCCTTTTTAAGTTGTTCCTTATTCGAGATTGTAGATGTTATATCTTGAATAACATTGGCATTTATAGTATCGAATGAAACATCCTTAAAAATATCGCTAAAACTCTCTGGATCTGAATCTAAATCGTCAATATCAGTTTCGGTTGAAAAATTGGCGTCATTAGGTCCATTTGAAGTTTTACCCATACCAGAGCAGTCAGAGTTGCCAGAACCGTCAGAGTCATTCCCCTCAGAGTTACCGGAACCATCAGGGTTATTGCCCTTAGAGTTACCGGAACCGTCAGGGTTATTCCCCTCAGAGTTACCGGAACCATCAGGGTTATTGTCCTTAGAGTTACCGGAACCGTCAGGGTTATTGCCCTCAGAGTTACCGGAACCATCAGGGTTATTCCCCTCAGAGTTACCGGAACCATCAGGGTTATTGCCCTCAGAGTTACCGTAATTATCAGAGCTCCCATTAGAAGGAGGTAACGTATCTTGTGGTTTGAGTTGAAGGGCTGTTGCTAGAACAATGAATAATTTTTTTGCGATCAGATTATTATCGACAGTAGTTGTGGATAAAAGCACCATTTCTAATAATCTATCAACCTTGTCAGAAATTGTTTTGGTAAAGATTGAAATGAATTGAAGTTTTAGATCGTTAATGTTGTTAACAACGACTCCGTTATATTTACTTCTACCATGCAGTAAAACGTAGTTGATGAAAAACGTAATTTTTTCCTCAATTGAAATAACGGAGTTAATAGGCTTTTCGGTAAAAACATGTTGTCTTACGGCATCCAAGTAATACTTGGCACCACCATAAACATGCTCTAACTTTGATTCAATCCAGATATCTTCGCAAATGTTTTCTAATACACTAATATATTTGTTGCCTGTTTGAGCAACAAATGAAAAATCAGTGAATTTGGCATGTCCAATTTCATGAAGTAAAAAACCTAACAAAATATTACCGAAAGATGTATCAGTTGTGTAAGGAATCCCTATTTCATATTTACCACTTTCAGATATACCACAATACGCTTCATCAGTAGTAAACTTAATTGAAATGTCAAATTTGCCAGCCAATACATTAGCAACGATTGCTAATGAGGCTGCACTTCTTAATTGTTTCATATATATACCTATTTAAATAAAAACGCCTGAATAAATTCAGGCGTTAGTTTGGTTTCCCATATTATTAGTAGAAAAATGGAACATCCTGATTTTCATCTTCAACACTAAAGGATGAACTTACAGGTAAATCCGAAGAAACTACTTCAGGTTCTGATTGAACATCAATTGGTGTCGGAGTTGGTGTCGTATTTTCTACAACATCTTGACTCACATTCGGCACTGTAACCGTTTGTGAGTTTTCGGCGACATTCACAATGTTTAAATCGTTTTCTGTTGGTTCAGCAAGATCATCTTCATCGACTACAATTTCAATGAAATCACTATCAGTATTACCCGTTACAGGTACTGAAGTTGGTATGGCAATTGATACATCAATGTTGTTTGTAGTTTGTGGTAAAACAGTTAATTCCACATCTGATACATTGTTCACATTGGTGGAGTTTATTAACTGCTTCAAAGTTTTAATGTCTGATAACGTAATAAAAAGTGTTGTTACGGCAATTGATTCGTCATTAGACAATCTCCCAACGCTTGGCAACGTTGAAATAAAGTTACTCAAATAATCACTTAAACTGCCAGCATCTGGATTTAATACAGCTAATCCTTTCAGCTTACTTGCAACTTCTCGTAACG
Source organism: Providencia sp. Marseille-Q8014 (assembly GCF_965112055.1). Lineage (NCBI taxonomy): Bacteria > Pseudomonadati > Pseudomonadota > Gammaproteobacteria > Enterobacterales > Morganellaceae > Providencia > Providencia sp. Marseille-Q8014. The sequence continues at coordinate 55,240 of NZ_CBCOPT010000002.1, read as the reverse complement.
TATTGAGTGTAGTTTGAGATATGTTTGATGCATTGTATGAGCCACGTTCCCGTAACTCAGAAATTCTATCAACAACATCAAGCAGGACAGATTCTTTAAGGCTTTGTACTTTTTCTTCTGACTCGCCTTCACCAAAGGGTGAAATATTGAAAGAAGAAAAACCAAATTGTAGCTTTTCATCTAACCGCTTGACGTCAATCACTTCGGACTCAAACAGTTTTTTTACAGTTTCATCTTCTTTATCTAACCATGAAAGAAAATCAGTTGATATAGCGGATAAAAACTCATTTTTGAATATATAGAATTGGTCCTTTAAATCATTCAACTGCTGTCTTACGTGACTTGCAAGTGAAGTCGGCACTGCATACCCGTTCAAGAATGGAACACCATATTTTGAACAGATTGCATCAGCACCAGTACGAAAGGTACGCATTTTGTTGATTTTTGCAGGGTCAATAACCTTTTTGGTTCCGAGGCTGGCTATTGTTTCGGGAGGCAGAACTATATCTCCAGTGTTAATAACCTTAATATCTTTACCTTTAAGTGTTTTTCTTCCAGTAGTTAAACGGATACCTTCCAGAGAAAAAATTACTACGTTTTCAAGAATGTTTGGGCTCATAAATTCACCTACATATTTATATATTTAAAAAAGGCAAATAGATAAATCTATTTACCTTGTCGATTTATTAATAATTAAAATTAAAAATAAGATTTGAATTAAGATTTAAAATAAACATTAAACATATCGTTCAATGCTATTTTTTCATCTTCAGGAGCTCTGTTAGAGATATGTAATTGCCATGCATCTAACAGAATATCTACCGGTGGTTGTTTAGAACGAAGCATAAAATCGAAACGGCGAACAACATTCACAAGGCTTCTAGTTGAAATAGCGGTACTACTGAAGTTAGTGACTGTCGCAGATGTACTTTTACGTACATCGTTAGCCAGCTTTATTAGTCCATCCGTCAGTAACTGATGTGATTCAGGATCAGACAAAAATGAAGCAAGTAGCTTACGTTCTTCTTTTTCGGGCATATAGTCAGCCTCAACAAACATAAACCTATCGAGGTTGGCTATATTCTGCGGTTTTACACCACTGTAATTTCCTGTCATATCACCGGTCCCATTACTGTTTGCAGTTACTGCAAATCTAAAGTTTTCATGGTGATGAATGCATTCATTTGTTTCAGGAATGACAAGAGAACCCATCTCTAAGATCCCGTTGAGGGAATTAGCTACGGAAGGTTCTAATTGGTCATACTCATCAATCAGAAAAACCAACCCATGCTTATACGCGATGGTTAGCGGTCCTTCATGAAAGACGGTTTCTTGATCACCCGTTAATTTATCGACTTTTAGCCGAAAACTACCGAGTAAGCTACTCATATCAAGATCAGGACTGGCTGTTACTTTCATCAATCCCCAATTCATACGAGCAGCAATTTGCTCAACTATTGACGATTTTCCACAGCCAGTAGGTCCAGAAATCCAGAGTGATGTATCTAATGGGTTATCAAACCACATTAACACATGCTTTCTGAGTGAAGGTTCAAACACATACTTCTCATTAAATTTCGGGATATACTCTGAAAATTGATGGTCATTAGAAAAACCTTTGATACTATATTTGCCCTTTAAATTCTCAGGCAGAATAATACCTAAAGATTCCATATCGACCGGAGTGTTACGTTTAATATCAAAACTGTTATTTACAGCGTTCATATATTTACCTATTTAAATAATAAACATTCAAATTAATTTGAGGTTTAAGTTTGTTAAATTGAACAATTAATAACACCGCAATGACGTTGACGTTTTAAAACCTCGCCATTCACAAATGTTGTTACTTGTTTTACGTTGGTCATGTAAGTTTCAATGTCTAAATCTCTCATGCTTTTAGTAATAAAAGGAATGAGAAAAGATTTTCCACCAATCAAACATTTATTTGTTTTGTACTTAACACTCAAGAATTCAGCAAATAAAGCAATGCTATTTGCTTGGTTTAATAAATCTTTTCTTTCGGTGTTTGTAACACGTAATAGCATACGAAGTTTTTCATTTTCATCTTGAGTTAAATCAATAACGCCAAAATTTTTTTGATCCTCGGATGCAGCATAAGTTGTCATATTAATGATATTATTCATTGATAATCCTTAAAACCTGAATTAAAACTCAGGGTTATTATAAATATTTATATATATCTATTATTGAATCACCTTTCTGATTATTATCGTTATCTTGATAATTATCAGAGGATGATATTGAATTGAAAGAATGATATTCATAACTTGTTATTGATGTTCTAATTGACGACTCACCATAACAATCAGGATGATCTTCTTCATTGATACCCAATTTCTCTCTTAGTTTCTTCCAAGAAAATCGTGGAGCGCTTTGAGATTCTAAATATCGAATTCCAAAGCCTTCAAGCCTCAAGGGAGCATTAGGTTGTAACTTTAATACAGATGATAAAACCTTTATTTCATTTCTTATCTGTTCATCAAATGATGCTACTTTTTCTTTAGCTTCATTCAATTGTTTTTGTGCTAATTGAAATGCAGATTGTAATTCAACTAACTTTTTGGTTCGTGATATTAAATCATCAGGATTAATATTACGTTCTTTTAGTACATCATCACTATTTAAATAAATTATATCCTTATTTACATCAAATTCAGGAGGCGTTTTGTTATTAACGCAATTCCAGAATCTTTTGGTGATGGTAACAACCTTATTTATTATTTTGTCATTAATTTTTAATTTAAAGACAATAGGTGTTTCTTTAGCAGACCAGAATACCAAGTACCCGTATGTGCTGCCAGTAACTACCATTTGATGATAAACCTGCCATTTGTAATAGTTGAAAACTGAAGATTTTGCTTTTTCCTCTAATAACATACGGTGATTTTTTGGGGATATATTTTTGAACTCTACAACATCATTATTATCACTAAGTCCATCAAGTGAGGCTATCATGTGCGGATATTTCCTACTACGCACGCAACATGGACTACTGATTTCCCCATACTGATTCTCAAACCAGTGTCGGGCGAACTGTTCGGATAGCTTCCCTACTTCAACTTGCCGTATACATGACAAATCCTTTGGAGGAATAGCACCGATCCATTCTAAATATAAGCTGTAAGGAGTATTGCTGAACTCATTTTTAACTTCGGGATTAAGTGTGGGGGTACACGTAGCTGTTACACCCGTTTTTCTCCAGCTTAACCATTTATCAGAGCCTTGAATGAGATCATATATATCGAAATTATTCATATTAATATCCAAAACCCGTAGATAAACTACGGGTCCGGTTGATATCTATTAATTCCGCTCAATAGTAAGCAAAATATAATCAGATAACGGTTTAAATTCGATAATAGACAACTTATTTATAAGTGGTGTCATATCGCTTTGTTTTTTGCAATCAGAGAATAACTGTCGGCAACAAGCTAAATCAGATTTAACTTGCTCAAGTGTTTTTATAAATGCCACTTGATCTGAACCTGAAACAGTTGAAATGAAATTATCAACATCTTCAAAATTATTATTCTGGATTGCATTAGTTAGTATTTTATTAAATACATTCTTTCTTTCTGCTATTAATTCCTCCTTTGCATATTCAATTTCAGCAGGATTAAACTCAAAGTTATTTGAGATTTCATCAAGCATGCTTTCAAATGCATTGGTCTTGCTGCACCGTTCAACCAGCTTGTCAATCCGCCGTTTCACTCCATTACGAATGACATCAACTACAATAGCCTCAGACACGTTTTTAGGCGAGTCTGTTACTACTGCTGAGTCTTGGTCGGTAAATGCGTGTACAGCTTCATAAGTAGTTGTTTCGAGCGAAACAGGACGATTTTGAGTAAAGCCCTCACCCCCATCTGTATTCAGATAATCAATTGTTCGCATGATTGCCTGATTAGCGTTAGGAAGTAAGTGTATACAGGATTTGATAGCAGTTTTTCTGATCATCTGTGTAGTAAACAACGACCACGGAGATTTATCAGGACTATACAGCCAACTTGCAGATTTTAAACGGGCGCTTGCAATATCACGTCTGGTTATGAAGTAAATCAAGTGAGTATCGTCATGCAGAAGGTAGTCAACATACACCCCCCTGAAATTACCTCTTTCACCGATTGAGCCTTTGTCGAATTGGTCTATAAGAATATTTCCAACATCAGCAAAAGGGTCATAGTGATGTGTTGGTGGTGTCCGTCTGCCATTGAACTCAAATTTATCTTTTTCAAAAACTAAATCTATAATTAAGTTTTTGCACATTTGAGCTTCAATAGCCATTTTAATTAAACCCAAATACGAGACATCAAGAATAACACGCTCATCTCTGGGTACTAAGTATGCTAATTTTTGAGCAGGGTCTAACGTTAGTGACGTTGTTGCAAGCTGTAAAAAAGCAGTTTTAAAACTAGCGGGATTATTAATAGCAATCGCCATTAGTTTTTTGTTGTTATCAATCTGATTCTTAGCAAAAATTGCTTCATTAAAATACGATGTTTCACTAAGAGAGTTCTCAGTAAATTTCGGTTTTAAACTTGCGATTATGTTAGAAACAGCTTTGCTACCTTGAACTATATTCGATGATGACATATATAAGATACCTATTTAAGAAACAAAAAAACCGCATATAGCGGCTATTGTTTGAATTGGAATTGATGAATATTAGTTCAAATAGATTTTTTACTATTTAATGAACTTAATAATTGGCTTTTTAACAAAAGCTGATTATTATCATATTTATTTTCTTCCAATTTTTTATTTGATTCATCAAGCGAATTTCTGGATTTATTAAAGTTTAATATATCCGTTAACTCTCTGATGCGTTCTAAACTTCTAACGCGCTGTTGTCTTGCTTCCTCATCTATTTCAATCTCTGATTTTGTTTGGTAAGTATTAACGCCATTGATTGATAATATAAATGGAAGAATATAGAATCTTTCTTTAACAATATTGTTAATTACAGATTCTTTTAATTTAACTTCACCCTTTGCAAATATCGTATCATTGCTTTTAGCATTTGATAATATCTCTGCAAGTTTGGTGTCCTTACAAACTATATGAAAGTAAGCACTTTGATCTTCAAGCATAACATCATAGACTATTTTGTCTTTTACTTGAGTCGAGCGAATAATATTTATTTTACCTGAGAATGATAATTCACACATATTTTCACCTATTTATTAAATAAGAGACACATAATTAAAACTATGAGCTCAGAGTTTTTGAATAAAGTATATTCAATGATTGAATATATTTTATTAGGGCGTAGAAAAGCCTTGACTGTTAAGCGTGATGCTAAACAGTTGTGATTAACCAGAAAGATCTCCGTTTGGGAGATGCCAGTTTCTCACTACCGAGTCGGTTTCCTGACTCATCAATTATACGGGCATATTCAACAACTTCTTCACGCTCTTTTTTGAGTGTGATGAAATCACCTTTCTGCACCGTTGAGTTAGCAATTGCATCTGCCAGACCTAAACCCCAAATGATATCTTCATCAATACGAACGTAATAGGACCGTCTGTTTTGAGGTTTGAACTGGTAGTGCGCTACTCCGAAATCACGTAAAATACCGTGGTATTCTTTGTGAGAGCCCTTTCGACAGTCGTTAGAAGATGAAAGCTGTGCTTCATTTCTATCCAATCTATCGCTATTTAAGGCGCAAATTTCCGGATAATTATTGCTTGAGTCGTCTTTTTGCTCACAATCGTGTGCAATCATTAACTCGTGTGAAGTTGGAACTTCAGCGTTTGGATATAGGTTCACATCATCGGCATTGCGAAAATGTGCCTTTCGTCTATTAAGCTGATCTCTATTGCGTTTATTCAGATACAAAATCATGAAGATAGTTGTACTGATAGCAATCGAAACCAGATTTTTAGTGCTAAAACTTTCTACGTTTGGTAGTGATCCATCCCACAAAAACACAAGCGCAAACATTATTGAAGCGTATGCAACCGTGAATTTATAGTTCAGGCAGGCGTGAACAAGCACACCAATCACTAGTATTGATATGATTAACATATAATTTACCTTCGTAAACTTGGGTATTATTGGAGAGTTTAAAGCCGTTAGTAGTAAAAACTACTTCGGGGGAGAGAGGGATTATTGAGATCTCTCTGAATTGAACTATGAGTTAACATAGCTAGATGTAGTGTCAATCAGACACTTGTAACAGAACCATTTTGTTTCAAAAATAATAAGAATGCAAGTCCCTTTTTTGATTACAACTTTTATTGCTATCATGAAAAGTTCTTTTTTATTGGTACGTATAATGAAGGTCTTTGAAACCGGTTTTGGAGAAAACATGAGTCAGGATAAAGAAGTTGTCGATTCAGTAACTACACGAAAAACAAGACGGAAAAAAGTAACTTCTGTACCGTCGTCTGAATACCAAATGCATTTAGATACCACTATTGCGATTGATGCCTATCATCAACGGTTCTTTGTAGCAAGCCAAGCCGCCTATTTGTTGGAACAGCGCCTTGAACGCTGTCTTATGCATCGAGACAAAATTATGCGTGATCGAGCTGCTGCTATCATGAAGTCACTCAATCAGGCAGTTGATAGTAATTTTTCTGATATAGAAAACTATAAGCAGACATTGGCACAGGTCATAGCTGAAGTAGAGGCTGAACGGGGTACTAAATATGAGTTATTGAGTTACTCTACTCCCCGCGATATGACGATTGAAAACCGTACCTATCTGGCTACACGAATGTGCAGTGGTTTAGAAACACTGGATCTCATAATCAAGTACCTTGATGTTTGCCGACATTACTCGTTAGTACCATTGGCTGAAATACTGGAAACTCAAATCACTGCCGATAAGCGTATTCGCGGTATATTTAGTACGATTATTCGTCATGGCGAAACAATGAAGCGTTTAGAAATCGATCATTCGATAAATGCAAAAAATGCTAAAAATGAATTAAATAATAATGACAGCACTGGTGCTGAAGATAAATAATTTTTCTGTAAACTAAATGTATAAAGGTGGTCAGCTACGTGACCACCTAGTTAATATTTTAAATTTATAATTCATTACTATTTGGTGGAATAACTGTAAATTCTTTATCTTTTGCATTCGATTCTAGCAACATTATCTTTTCTCTCAACCTATAAATTTCAATATCTATTTTATATTGTTTATGTGCCTTTCTGTTAAGAATTGAGGGTTTTTTAGGCTCGGTATCTAAATTATAAATTGGATGTAGATACCAGTCTTTATTTCTAACCACAGTAGGGGATGGATTCCAGTCTACACCTTGAAAAATAAGCCCGCGAGTATTCGGATATACGACTGATTGCCAATGATTTAGTGTGCTAAATGTTGATATGTTATTTGGGTCATATTTTACTTCATCTGAAGTTATCAAGTGAAAAATACTATTTTCAAATTCTGGCGGGGGGAGGGGCTGATCAAATGTGTTACCAAATGCTAATTTATGAATCCCTTTAAACTTGAATATAAGTCGTATTTGCGCGTTTGTTTCGTAATCTTCTATTTTATCCTTTATGTGAAAATTAGCATGTCTGCCTACATCTTTATTACTATAAATATTTTCACTTTCTAAAATTGATATGGCTGATTTAATAGATGTCCAATGATATAACTTTTCAAATAAGTTTATTTTAATTTCAGGAACAGCATAAATTTTAGTTATCATATTACCCTTATTTTACGTAATGTACTCTCTGTTAAAGAGTACATTACATGCTTTTAAAGTATGATTCTACAACAATCCATCCACTGAAAGATCATATACGTACTTTCTTGTCCTGATCCCGTAGGGTATCTGAATGAGCCCCCCTGCCATTTGTAAGGTGTCTCACCAAGTACGTGTGAGCTTTTGGTCTCCGGTGTAGGAAACACCATATTGAACTTATATTGCTGTTTAGGGATAGTTGGGTAAACACGAGGCTTACAAGCCACTTCACGCCCCACGGTTAGACGTGCTAGCCCACTGCGGTGTTCAAGTGATAATGATTTTGCTGCTGTCAGGCTGGTTGTCCGTGGTGTGTCTCTCGATGATGTAGAACCGGTTAATGGATATTGACCACCCCATGATCCGGCGCACCACCACAGCTTATTCATAGGCTTTCCTCCGCCAGTAATGGCAACGGATTCCATTGTACATGCTTGATGTGCAATTATATTTGCTACCGCAACAGACTCAGGATGTTGGAAAAAGGCTAGCGTGGCGCTATGCCAAGTTGGGTCAATCTCTGAAAAACTAATGATATCAAAGTCACTGTATGCGTCTGGTTGACAACCTTTTGGCAACCACAAATCTAATATACGTAACAGTGGAGCTGAGTAGTAATGATAGTGATAGAAACTGATACCAGAATTCGTGTCTATCTCATGACCTGTATCTGATACCTGTGTACCGTAACTGTATTTATTCCCCACATTGATTTTTAACCCGCCCATCGTAGAGAAGCAACCAGGAACTCGCGTAACTTCCATAATTTTGCGAGGTTCCCACACTCCAGTTAACAACCCTGCGTGATAAACCCCTAATCCGTCAGGACAGGCGCAGAATACGCCCTTTGCGGCATCATCAGGCATATCACCGCTAGGTCCAATATTAGCTCCTGATATCTTTATTGGAAAAATGCAACTCCAGCAAACATCAGTAAACATTTTGCCCTTTGTTAAAAATTCATTATCCTTGCATGTGAATGATGCAGTATTATTATTTTGTACACTTTCTGCATAGCTTAACGAAGTTAACAGGAGTGCAGATGATAATAACAATTTAAATTTGTTCATCAGTAATTCCTTTCTGCATATTCATTAACAATAAATTGCTTATCATCACCGGTTACAATGCTTGGAACATTACGAATCCCAAAACGTTCTTTCATACCTTCCTGTATAAAATATAAAGTGGCATTATCACCATACAAATTGCTATCTGAAAATGTTTCCCAACCATCCCCATATACGTCAGTTGCAATCAATGTAGGAATTAAATTTTCATCTTTGGCATTTTGATATTGCTGTTGTGCAAATATACGTTGCCATTCTGAAGCAGGATTGAAGAAAATTAACTTCAAGTTAAATGGGATAACGTCCATAGGGTTTACTCGCCCTTTTTTGGCAATTATGCGTCCATCTGGAGATAATATATCCTGTGGTATCACAACGCTTGGGTCTACATAGTGGGTGCTATCTTTTAGAGCTTCAGGGAATTTGTATATATCTTTATTCTTCCAGTATCGGTTATAGGCATCCTTTTTCATTTTTTCGAAATCTAGATTTTTAATACCTTCTTCAATTAAATCCAGCATATTACGTTCAATTACCTCAACAACTGGTCCTTGCACACCCATATTCCCTGTTTTGTTATCGAGATAATTAACATTGGAAATTCCATGTACCAGAGATACAAATTCACCGTCATTTTCATGAATGATAGTCGGAATGGTTCGCACACCATATTTAATAAAAATGTTCGGATCTATTGTGAAATTCACTTCTGACTTTGTATCGCGAATTAATTTATGCCAGTGATTTATTTCATCGACCAGTGAATCTTTATTTCTAACTCCCTGAACAACTAGGATTACATCATTACGACCTGATACTGACCGCATAATATCAATTACTTCAGTATCTTTAAGGCTTGCCGAAATCAATATGTAAAATACATTACCTTTTTGCTGTTGGTTGAAACTTTCACTTTCATTCTGGCTTTTGATCATCTCCTTTAGTATCTGCCCTTCATCAGTCGTTAGCTTGTTAATAGCCTGATTTGCCATAACGTTTTTATCTGCGATAAGCTGGCGCGTTGCCTCTCTGTGAACTTCAGCTTGTGCCGCTGCCACTGCTTTTAGTTTTTCCAAATCTGCCATGTCCGCATCAGTAGATCGTTCGACAGTAGGAATGGACTCTGTATATGGAGTAACCATATTTAATTTACTATTTGCACTGGATGTAATGGATAGTGTTAATAGAGAAATCAATAATGTAACTTTCTTTTTTACCATATCGGATATGCTCTCCCGATCACATTTTCTATGGGGAGTACGCCCCAATACCGTGAATCAAAACTGACCTTAGTGCGACCCATTAGCCAGATATGACCGACAGGAATTATCCCCTCACGTTGTAATTCCTGCTCTGTATGACCAGATTCTCTTGCTAATAGAAGTCCTTCACCCACCATCAGATCATTGACCGTGGTTTCTTCAGGATTGACCCTAACCTTGTCACCAGCTACACCGTCTATAAATTTGATCGCAATGCTACTGATGTATTCAGACCGAAAAGCAAATGTTTTCCCTTTCTGAATATCTTTGTCCATTTTATCAATTAGATAAATTCGGTGTTCAGGGAGGCAGGGGTAATTTTGCGGATCAATCCCAATTGAAAAGCGATTAAGTACGTAATGGCTGGCAGGTGCGACAGTGACGACAATAACCAACATATAAAGAGATTGCCGCCCCCAACCTCGTTTTTTCCTTGAAATTCTTTTATAAAAATTCTTCAGGTGCATATCAGTTATCTTTTAGCTTTCCACTGATGTATACGCCGTCAGGAGCCGTATGAAGCGCTGATTGATTGAAAATGATGAATCCCTTATCTTTCAAAATATCAGCTCTATGCTGTATTACAGCGCGTTCTTGGGGCGACTTGATACTCCCGTCCGGATTGCTCATATTTATCACAGCAATTTGTGCCACTAGCGGTTTTGGTGGCTTTAAGTGCGAGTAAATACCCGCACCAATAAACCCGAACAAGATCGGTAATAAAACGGTTTTAATCATCGTTTCCATACCCTTGTTCTATTAAATATTGATCGATTGCATCAATGACGTCTTGTCCCTGTTTCAGACGATCCTCAATCGCCTGTACTTCAGAAGCTCTTGTTGTGTAAAGCATGTAAGAAAACTTATCAACGAGGAACCGGCAAATTCCGCCACCCATAGCACTCATAAAGTAGACTTCAGAATAGATCCCCGTTTGGCTTTTAACTGTTTTCAAAAATTCGTAACCGGCTTCGTCGAGCGGCAAACGTTCTTCCCTTCGTGCTTTATTCACCGCAGATTCGGTTTGTCCAAGCATGGCAAGAAATGCGGAATTATCAGTGATAGCAAGACCGACACGGTCCTTATACATATCATTGATAGATTGGGTAATCGTAATAGCACTGCCGTAATACTTACGGAACCGGCGGTAGCCTTTCTCAATAAATGCACCGATGTTCCCTGTCAGTAACGCCCATGCTTCATCTATGATCACAATTTTCATTTGATCACGATCACCAAGATACATATCTTGTTGAATCTGATAAATTAATTGCATCAAAATGATTTGTTTCAGGTGTTCGGATTTTTCAATACGACCCAACTCAAGTACAGTAAACGGATTATCAAAAGAGATGTTGTTTTTACCAGTAAAATATTTGCCGTATTGACCTTCTTTTGTGAAAGGATATAACTGCTCACCAATATCTTTAATGCGCTGATCAGGATCGCTTTTGCAGGAGTCTGCTACCATGTCGATAGTTGTTTCTTTACCGTGTTTCCTGACTAATTTGGCAACATGATTTTTCAAACGGGATGTTTCAAAATCCCCCAACCCGTCTTGTGGTGCAGCCATGACTGACAGCAAACCAATAACTAAATCTTCTTCACCGGTTCCTTCTTCAGCATCTTCATCCTCTCCAAAATAATCCTCAATAATTTCAAAGAAATTAAGACATGGTTTAGTCGATGGATGGAAATCTACATACGAACCATCAAACATCTGACACAATTTTTTATATGAGTCGCCAGCGTCAATTACCCATACCTTCGCGCCTAGTGAGCGGTATGCAGAGATAATATAGTTAGTTAAGAATGATTTACCTGAGCCGGATGATGCAGCAATACAAACGTTGTAGTTTGTATCGCTTTGGAAAAAGTCCATTGTCTGGACCTGACCATTTCGTGATGTAAGAGTTAGAACCGGATTACCAGTACCTTGCCAATCAGAGTAAAGTGGAGAAAGAACGAGAGCTTCCTCTACCGCAAGAGTTTTAGAACGACCTAAAACTTTGTCAGCATTTGCTTCATAAAATAATGGCAGCGTTCCTAAAAATATCGGTGCAACAAAATTGACATCGGGAATCATTTTGAAAGATAGATTGTTGAGGTAACTGGTTGCCTCTTGTACTGATTGATTAAGTTGTTGCACAGAGTTGGCAAAAATTGAAACAGTAAAAGCAGCTTTATAAATTGGCTGTCCATCATCAATTTTCTGTGCCAACACATCAAATCCCGCACTCGTAGTTTTCATTGATGGAACCCATCTGGAAGATGGTCCATCAGCGTTGCGCGTAGCAACTGTACGTTTTGATGTAAATGTACTTTTAGCATTCTGCTGGTCCGGATAAACCAGTGTCATTGTGATAATGCAAGGGTTTTTAATACCAGTTGCACCGTTCATCAAATCGCCTAAAAAATACTGAGCAGAACCTTCTTGAAATCTACGAGGTAACTTTTTAGCTGAAATTGTTCTTGCAAAAGTAGTGTTTGTCTCTGCCTTACTACTCTCATCTTCCGGATTGCCAAAACCGACATAATTAGAGCGAACGAAAAACAAACTATCCAGTTCTAGTAGCTGTTCCGAAATCATTTTGTCTTCATCAACTTCAATCGGCATTCTGTCGCGCCATGTCGCATTACTGCCTTGATTTATCATTGAAGTGATAGCGGTAAGATATATTTCTCTTGTTAGTTGCTGAGGTGCGAAACCCGTCATTCTAAGTGTGGTTTCAAAGTTACCCTGCATCTCTCTAACAGTGTTTAATTCATTCAGAGAAGGAGAAAGATCATTTTTAATAGGCACTTTAACTGTAAAGTATAATTCACAGTTACGAGCCTTTGTATTTGTGCCGTTAAACGCTTTCGATGTGTGAGCCAACAGAAAACGCGAGCGTTTTAAGCTCGTCGTTTTCATAACCTGATTCTGACAATTCATGCGTAAGAAATCAGATCTATTTGCAATGTGGCTGATATTTGGAGAGGCAAATAAAGATATCTGAATAACGGTACTATTTGGGAAATACCCAGATAAAAGTGTTTTTAATTGAGAGAGCTCTTTTCCGGTTGTACCAGACAAGGGAATACATTTAAATCCAAAACCAATATAGTTATTTTCACAAATAAAAATGTTTTCATCGTCATGAATAGCTAAAACTGGACATAAAGATGAAAAACGCTTAAAGGTTTGCATTTTTTTTAAGATAGAAGCTGTTGCCATTATTTACCACTCTCCAAAAATGACTTTAACCCTTCAACTGGTTTACCAACGTTGTAAGTACCATCGTCACGAATAATGAATGGAATCATGCTCACACCAAAAACTTGTGCGGTAATTTCCCTTTTCATCAAAGCCTCACGGTCACAGTTTTCAATTTGCTCGAAACGAACACTGTTATTCCCAGTAATGATTGCCCTGTCAGCTCTGTATCTGTCTTTTGCACAATACAATTCAAAATTGCGTTGCTGGCTATTACTGTTTAAAACGCCTACGGAAAGTACATGAACAGTGTATTTCTCAGGGTCAAGATCATTTAGTTGTTGTAACGTTTCATGGCACTGAACGCAGAACGGGTCAGTGAAAATAATGGTCTGCTTTGGACCTTTTCCCCACGTTGCAGACTGCAAATCATCCATTTTAATATTGAGGTTCTTTACAGGAATAATTGAGCCGTACTTTTGAATTTCTTCAAACGAGGTTAAATCTTTTTTCGCCCATGTATCATATAAAGTTCCCTTGATAACAAAGCGCCCATTCGAGGTAAGAAGCTGTAAACTACCATTGTTATTTAGCGCAATTATCCCATTGCTTGGTAATAGAAATTTGGGAATATCAGGCGTTTTTGTGGGATGTGCTTTTAATGCTTCTTGATTGAAAACAGTCTGAGTATTTGTTTTTTCGATATCAGCATAGTTCGCATGAGCGTGTGCGGTTGTGAATGCTAAAGCTAATGAGATTAAACTAAGGTGTATCTTATTTTTCATTTTGAATCCTGCACCATCTGCGTATTTATCTGTGGATTGTGATTCTTTCACATCTGAAAAATTTCTTTTCTTGTCTGGTAATAAAAAAAGGACTTAAAAAGTCCTTTTTAAAATTGTTGCTGACCACTAGCTATTTTCGGTTATCTGGTGTTTGTAGTGGTTTGAGAACCGCATTGTGCTTGCGATCTGGACGAGAAACACCGACTTCCCATTTACGAGGCGATATCTCCGTGTAGACATACCCTGTGATGATAAGATCTCCATCTGTGTTTTCGTATGGGTCGATTAAAACACGCATTACCATCGACTCGCTTCTAATGGGTTGTGGGTTTGCCGCAGGTTTTGGCACAGGCACATATTGTCCAGACTCCGTACCAACCCATTTACTATTTTCTGATTTGAGTATGTTATCCATATCGCTTTTGCTTACTACTTCTCCGTTGAGCTGCATTTGAGAAACAGTATCAATTTTTTCTTGATAGTTTTCACCATCAGTCAATTTGTGTACGTCACGAACACTCATACACGTTACTGAATTAGGCATACCTTTACAGCCAAACTCTGTTTCACCGACCATAAGAGATGAACAGGCGGTTAATGAAAGGGTAGTTAAAACCATCAGTGGCAATAGTAAAAATTTCATAGAGTAAGTCCGTATTTTAATTAGTTTGTCTGAATTGAAGTTGAACGCCTTTTGTGACAACAAAATCTATTGATCTGGCAGGGTCAATTTCAATTACAGGGAACAGGTCTTGTGCCATATCCATGTAAAAGTCAGCTAACCGATTGAGTGCGCTGCCTACGCCTTTCATTGCTGCACCTTGTACCTTATTGCTGTTAATTTGTTGATAAGGTGACTGTGTTGGTCCTATTCCGTCCTGTGTTAACGTGATAGACGGAATTTGCTGAACACTGAACATTTCCGAGCCAGCTTGAAGAAATCCTGCAATAAGCGCTTTCGCAAGATATTGCCCCTGTTTTGTTACTAAGCGCCCACGAATACCGATTTTCCCATCCTCTCCGACGGCATACGAATCAAAGGTTGCTTCAATAACTGCCCCATCTTCTCTGATGCAGGAGATCGTGTTACTGCGTAAGTAGGCACGTTCTGATGATAGCTCGCCATAGCCACTGCTAATAATTGCACAATCACGAATATCCGCAGTGTAGTTATTAGGTAAAATGGCTTCTCTTTTCACTCGCACTAACATTGGATAAGGGTGTTCTCTTGCCGCTTTCGCTGTGGGTGCATCCATCCCTGACAAAGCAACTGTGGAAATAATAGAGCCAGCCGGTAAGTACGTTCCTTCCAGCTCAGGGCTCACATTTGCATCCGTTTCGGATTTTGATAATGTATTATTCGCTTTGGATTCTGAGTCGTGATTATTTGTACCATCATAGGTCGTCAGCTCAGGGTATTCTTCATCTGATCCGGACGTATTTGCTTCCTGTGTTGTGTTCGGACTGTACGGTATATCATTTTCATAAACATCATTCAGATTACGACCACCTCCCACCTGATTTGATGATCTGCCGGTATTGGAGAAACTATTCGTATAATCCGGTGTGTTCATCTTCTCTTTTACTTGCTTATCAAGCTGTTCTTTTAGCTCAGTAGCAAGATCATTTTTTTGATTCTCTAATATTTTTTGTTGAGCATACAGTTGTGTAACTTCCTTTTTATACGATTCTTGTACTGATAACAGGCTATCAATTCTGTCATCAATTCGTCGCAAATCAGCGGCGATTGATTCTTGGCTAACGCCCTGCGTGTCAGCATTAGTGAGTAAATTTGTCACTGGTTTATTATTCACAGCCGATACAGCAGTTGGATAATCAGGTTCACTGGTTAAAAAATACAAAGCAGTTACCAGTAATAACCCTCCCCCACCCCATAAGACTATTTTTTTCTGTTTGGGGCTCAGGTTTTCGTATTGGTCTTTGATAGACATGCATTACTCCGCTAAACGAGGGCGAGAATTTTCAGAACGTGTTTCCTCTGCCGTATTAGATTTACGAATTACAAAATAAGCCTCAGTAGATTGCTGTGGTTCTAACGTGTTATTACTCCAAAGTGCTCTTGCCGCTAATCTTGGGTGCGTACACAGTGACTCATCAACAGTGACAGTTGTGTTACCAACGTTTTTCGCTACACCAATTATTACGCCGAAATTACTGCCGGACAGATACTGCCCTTCGCTGAAGGTGTATTTGATATTATCTTGTGGGCTATTTGTTCTGAACGCGCAATTAGGTATAGAAATGCCAGCATTATTGATCCCCATAATTTCATAGCCAGCGGGTACATCACCTAATGCAACACTCCTGAGTAATTTAGTAATGGTACGAGTGTATGAGTCACTTTTTTCCCATTTATCCGCCACGTCCTTATTACCCGAGGCTGTGGGGGTGTAATACTTACCGCTGTTATATACAGCCATGTTTCCATCATCTTTTTCTAAAAGAAGGGTTGCTTCAACAGGTGGTCTTTTTTGTGGGTGAAGGGATAATGAGATTGCTTTACTTTCATCACCTTTATTCGTGATGTACATAGCAACAGGGTTATCTTTGAATGCAGTAAAGTAAATTACATTACCCTCCTGTCTTATTTTTATTTCATTCTTTTTTATCGTTTGAACAACCGGTTCTGAAAACGGTGTAACAATTCTGTTAGGTTGTCCTAACGAGACTGGAATTAACGTGTTTTCACCTGAACGAATTGTGTATGTCATACGGGAATTAGTTTTAGCTTTTGATGAAATGACAGACGATGGCACCGGTTGAATATTTAGGTCGTCTGAAGCAATCTCTTTAATCGAGCTGGATTGATTCTCAGCACCGCCTGAAGGTTGTTGATCCTGACCATAGACAGAAATAGTTTTCGCTGAAGCGAATGAGCTCAAAGCTAGTGAAAGAAGCAAAACCTTACAATTGAACTTCGCCTGATAATTAATCATTTATTCTACTTCCTTCGATAATTTCTTTAGACTGTGAATCATCTGGTAACACACCGCCGTTTGCTTCCTGCTCATAAGTCGGCAAATATGCATCCCCATTCTTTAATTGAATATCTTCGATAACGGGCTTATAGCCACGAATATAAACTGTGACAATGTAATGAACTGTCTTAGTCGTAGTTCTCCCTGTCACACTTTTAACTTCTTGTGAACCCTCGACAAAGTAGACGCCCTTCGCTTTCGGGTCTGTTGAAATGCGAGTTGGTGTAAATGACAGTGATACACGGTCACGATTTATCTGACTGATTGCATCATCAATACTTAGCATGATCCGTTGGTAGCTATTGGGAGAAAGAAACGGCGCTAATGAGGATTTAACGAAATTTACTGATGAGGGATTAGTGTTGCCAAGTAACGTTGCGATATAACTCGCCCACGATTGCATATATGCCGTAGAACCTTCATTTTCATCAATCCAGCCAGTTGTTTGTAAGTTAGGCGGAACAATAATGATCTTTTCATTCTTTCCGTACAGAAGTAACAGTAACCCAATCGCAATGAAGCCAGTGCATAAATTAGATAGTGATAGGACTTTTGATGTTTCCTGTAATCTGGAAACTGTTTTTGTCATTTTGAAAAATTTCATCAGTAGAATTCTCTGTCAAATGAATCAGGAATAAATGTAATTTTGTTGTCACCGATGCCAAATCGCCAGTAGACCAAATGGGCTAAATATTTATCAGATGCTTTATCAAGAAAACGTCCATATATCTTGCTAAGAACAACGCCAACCGCGATCATGGTTAATAATTTTCCAGTAAAAACTCCAATACCGATCATGACCATGAATGGAAATAGCTCGTCAACGGTCCAGAAAAATAGCTTAGGTGGATCATCAACACTGTGAGATATATTTACTACCTTACTCATTTTAAATACCTTATATATCAACTAATTGACTTGTGTTAACTGTCCCATTACTGCTTTGATTTCGTTTAATGGAACTGCGCCTTGTAACGGAACCGCTTTTTCTTGATATGAAACGATAGTGCTTGGAGTTCGGTCAAAGTTAAGACCAATGGCTTCTTGTGTATCGAATAAAATTTTCGCGTTGCTGCTATTGCTGTTTACGCAGCTCTGAAACACTGTCTCATCGAGACTATAACTACTTGCTAATTGAGCAATAGGCGTGCTAAATCCGCCACTTCGTTGAGAATCGAAAATGAATTTCGCAACTTCAAAAAAACCATAATTACCCTTTTGCGCATATGCACACTCTGTCAACGTTGATAGATACAGCGAGCGTTGACCATGACCAAGTGTGTGTTTGAACACAAGAGCTACGTTACCGCCGGATGAATCAACGAAATCGAGTAATTCAGGAAACTCCTGACCGCAATACGGACACTCAAAATCAGAATAGTGAATCAATAAAAATGGTGCATTTATGTTCCCGTAAACGCGATCATTCGTTGGTGACGGTTGTTCGAGTGTACTTTTATTGCTCTCTGAGATTTGTTCAGGTGTTTTTAGAGTTGTTGGTTTATAACCAGTTGCAGCGATATACGTGCTAAAAAAGTTCGCCAAATCATCATCATTGGCTATTTTAGGTATTTCAATACTGTCAACTGCTATCTGAATTTCATTCATATCAGCATTTAAAAAGTATGTTTTCGTACCCGTAAAAGCAGTTAATGCTGCAAGAGCAACAACACTGACGTGTGTAAAAGTTATTTTTTTCATTTCTTCTGACCAAGTTCTATTAAATCGCTACGAGAAATCATTTTCCTTTGTGGCATTTGATTAGTCGCTTCGAGTTCATCTTTAGTGAGCTCAAATAACTTCAATACAAGTTCGCTTTCATCTTCAAGATAGACAGAGCTCAATGTGACTTTTGAAATATCGCTATTAAATGTTCTAAGCGTGTTAGACAAATGAAAATTGACAGCCAACGTAATGATATTGAAAACAAAAATACTCGCTAAAACTGACGTAATTAAATGACTGGATTTATTAAGCATAGGACCCCCCGACAGAGGCATAATGTACCAATCTATCGGGGTTTTTTTTGGCAGAAGGGTATTAAAACAATGATGATTGTTTTTAGATTTGCTTAGGGAGGTTACTGATCATTAAAATAATGGAAGTCGGTATAACAAATAATGTCATGACTGCATTTATAACTGGTGGTACGGGCAGTGGTATCAAAATTGATACTGCAACCAAGAAAACAGTCAACCCTATGAGCTTCATACTACGTCTGTTTAAAAAGGGTGATACATATGAGAAGTCGTATTGCTTCCGCTTCCATCTGCAAACACCGGCAATGAGTGAGGGTACTAAAATGATACAAAAGAACGGCAACCAAAATGATAAAAGAGCCATACGATATACAATCATATAGTTATGGTAATTTATCATTTTCGCTAAGTTAATGAAAAATGGATAGAAAATCCCACTTATATTGTTAAACGTTTGCTCCAGCGGATCAGCTGACACTGGCAATGGTGCATAGTAATTTGTTAACGCAGAGTTGATACCGGTTTGAACAAAAAAGTCATTATATAACTCATTGGCAAATGGGAGAATCTGGCTATGAAAACCACTTTTACCAGTAATCAATTCGCCCATTTTTAACTCGCTAACCATGTTTGATTTATACCATTCAGCAGGGATAAACAATGACATGATAATGAGTAAAACTGTTACCGTAAGTAACAGTTTTTTAATTGAGCTACCGTTAGATTGTGTATCGGCTGACATTAATAACCTCTTTAGAAACTGGAAATAACGCTATTATCTAACCTTTCAGGGAATTTATACTTGTGATATTCATCTAAAGGCGAAGTGTTATTTAACTTTGAAAGAAAAATTATGGATTTTGAAATGACTATTGCTAGATTGTCCCAATCTGAAATCTTCAAATCAGTTTTTTTTCTTTGATAATATTTCTCAATTTGTTCGTTGAAGTAGTCACAGAAAATGGTTTCAAATTCAGTGTCCTTCATAGATAGAAGCATCAATATGATCTGACGGCTACAAATATTCCACTGGAGAAGAAAACGAGCAAAATATATGTCGCTTGCATTGGATCTAAACTCATACTCTGGGACAATATTATCCATTTAACGTGCCTTATTAAATTCTTTGATTAGCATCTTTAACTTTAATACTTCTTTTTCGCTGGTTGGTAATTGTACAATTGGAATTTGACCTTTACATATATTCCCCGCTTTTAAAATAGCGCAAAACTCTAGATTTGGGAGGTTTCCTAATAGTTGTGGAGGAAATAACTCACTCTCAACCTCCATCAATCGCTCACCAATACTTCCGGTGATTTTTTCTGGATCTTCCCCCGAACTCGTACCATGCCCTCTTTGGATGTACTTGAAATTTGTAGTTGGTATTCTTTCTATTAAATCTTTTTGACCTTGAATATTGATAGTCCGTAATGCAATGTTATGGTTCGCATTTATACTAACTTGTTCTTTTTTCGCTTCAGAGCCAAGGGTAGCAACGTAGTCAGTGGTAGACTGTGAGGCAATGAATAACTTAAACCCTGCCCCTCTCCCTTTATTTTGAAGCCGAATAACCTGATCGTTGATAACTTCAGCAGCTTCATCAATAAGAATATTTGTATCGCGTTTCTTTTCACCGCGCGGTTTTGCATAGTTATAAATATCAGCCGCAACAGCAGTGATATCGCTTAGAAATATTGAGCCAACAGCGTTTCCTTTATCACCATCAGCAAGAGAATTAAGCCCTAAATACATCATCCCGTTTGTATTGATGATATCTTTCATATTAGTAATGACTCTTTCATCATCAATATTCTCACTGGACGGTGACAATACTTCATCTAACCCATCACTAGTTAACATGCTTAATACAGGTAGTGCCGTTAATATCATCTTTTGGAAATGTTCACGATTATGCTGAAATAGGTCAATTCCACTTTTAATGAATGTATATTCCTTAATTTTTGCAATATCATTCAGATAGATAGTGATTCTTATTCCGGCATGGTTCTCGATAGTTCCTGTCGTTCTAGTCATTGATTGATGTTCTAGTCTACGATCAAGAAGTGAGTCGTATACATCAGGAAATAGCTCATATCCTAATTTGTCGATTGCTTTAACAAGTAATTCAGCAAAATTACCCAAATTAGTACCAAGCTGTGCTTTTATATTTACAAGAGTAGGCTTTACGTTTGCGAAATTCATCAACTGCACAATAGTTGTCAACGTCATTGTCGCAAATGAAATAAATGGATCAG
The DNA here is from genome assembly GCF_965112055.1 of Providencia sp. Marseille-Q8014. NCBI lineage: Bacteria > Pseudomonadati > Pseudomonadota > Gammaproteobacteria > Enterobacterales > Morganellaceae > Providencia > Providencia sp. Marseille-Q8014. The sequence goes on along the minus strand of NZ_CBCOPT010000002.1, from coordinate 33,958 downwards.
TTGTGTTATCAGCCTTCTGGATAACGGAAATAATACGGCTGGCTACTTCAGTTGAGTTGGAATAATTTGATATTGGTGAAATCCGGTTGGATTTATCCAAGTGTGCAATGGAAAGATAATAAAAATCATCTTCTCGTTCCATTAGTTTCATGCACTTGTACATATAATCAGCAAGTTCCTCATCATTTTTAGGGTCAATTAGAATAAGAGGTTGCCGTTTTAAAGCAGCTTGCAGAATAAGTAATTTGTAAAGAGTCGTTTTACCGGAACCCGTAGTACCAGTTAATGACGTATGTAGCGTCATTAAGTCGTCAGGTACGCTGATCCACTCATTTGAATTCCCTAATTTATGAATCCAACCGTGCCCCATGCTTTCATGATCATTAGGTAAAAACCTGTCAGCAACACCACTTTTTAAAATTTCATATGCCCGTTGTCCATGCTCATGCCGCCATGTAAAGCCTTTACCTATCAATGTCGTGTCGCGATTGTTCATCATTTCTTTGACAACATCATAGGCTGAAGTAAACGTAGGAGCCGGTCTGGTTTTTAGGTTTTTATGCAAGACTGCAATTTTAATTGCATTTGGCAATGATTTCATAGCGAAAATGCTTTGTATCGCAGCAGCAGATAGCGTAGCAGTTAGAGGCATTGATAGATATGTACCAACACCGACCGTAGCTAATACACCGGTTCCCCAACCACAAACTTCATACATCTCGTAGTTAGTACGAAATGGCATTAAATGTTTCCAATCACTCATTGTTTTTCTCGCATAAATTGAAGTCCAAAATGGCTGTTGTAGCTTTCAAACCTAACAGCCATGATTTGTTTGAATGTCGTTTGAGACACCCCCAACTTAGCAGATATTTCAATAAGTTCTGTCCGACTCAACTCTATATATTGAATCGTTTTAAATTGGTTTTCTGAAATGTCGTTTTCATTGTGAATAGAAAATATGACATCTTCAATTAATGAAGTTGCTAAGTCAGGAATGACTGGATTTAACATTTGTTCAATTTCAGAAAATCCAGTGATGATAAATACATCAATGAGTAATTCTTTTTTCAAAACAAGATAGAAATTTGATCTTAAAAGCACCAGCGCTTCATCATCTTTAGAACGCGATGCTTGAGGGCTTCTGGCTTTCCATGCCGAGGGTATTTCGAGTTTATCATCAACCAGTAAGTGATTTTGATTTATGTTGCTAATTAACTGTTTTTTTGAAAGCCCTAATAGATATATTTCAAAAGCCTCTCTGATATGAAGATCAGCTGTAATATAGATATCACTATGCATACCCTTTTGAGTTGTAATCTCTACGGAGTCGGTGTCATCAAGTTTCACGTCTGCAAACAATGATTTCTGCTCAGATAATTGAGTAGCTACTGGTATATCAGTCAGTGATTTCATTGGTAGTGCTACTGACGGTTTACTCATGGCAATAATCCGTTCTTTTAACCCTAGGCTGTGTTTATGGGTTATCTCAGAAGCAGGATTGCCTACTGGCAGTGTATCACCACCCTGTATCTTGAGATCACATGCTGCTATAACTTGAACTTCAGGTACTTCAACGGCTTGTTCATTACATACCGGCTCGATAATGGCTAGTTCTTCAAGCGTTTCCATTATGCTAGTTACATTATCAGATTCTGGAGGTGTATCATTTATTATTTTATCTACAATATCAATCGGTTGATGCTTAAAATCATTGTTTACGATAGTTGGTTCAGTTTTTTCACCTGTGATTTCTACATTAGTTCCTGTTTTTGGTTCAAAACTAACCCAACTCGTTTCGTTTTTGACATAAACAGATGCATGTGTTGGCTTTATATTTTCGCCAAATAGTAATTCGTCTGAAGCTAATTTCACGCAGTAAAAGAACGTGTCTGGATCTTTTATAAACGACGCTGATTTGAGTAACTTTTTTGGTGCAATCTTCCAATAGAGTGAACCTCTTGGCGCTTCAATGATTACATCATGAGCTAATAGTATCTCACCTAAACTATCTGCTGATTGTGGGATAAAAATTCCAAGGTTTTTTATCTCTTTGCATAATTCTTCAGCGGCACTAGCCCAAATAATGTAGACCCCATCTGGCGTTGACCAAATCGGACTAGGAGGAACGTTTGGGGTCCAACGACCTGATGATATAAATTGGCGCATAGTATCAACCAGACGCTGAATAGTTGATACACCAGAACCGGCAGCGCGTATCGCATCACCTGATGTCAATTTAAGGTCATTTGCAACAGAGGCTCGGTCTGCGAGTAACAGAATATTAAACAACTGATTGCCATTGATTGTTTTTTTATCCGCCAGTTCCATGTTATCGCTGTTAGAAATTGCCTCTATAACTTTGAAATATAGGTTTTTACTATTTTGCTGAAGTAGTTCTATCACTTTCGCAGGAACAATTTTTTCAATAAGCGAAGGTGCTATAATTCTATGATTGTTATGCCTTTTCTTGTTCCACTGTAAAAAATATCTTTCTATATCGTGTTCAACAGCCCAATGAAACAGGTTTTTTCCACTCGGTTTCCACTGATATACACCAGTCTGATCCCAAATTTCATAGTCAGACACTGGTTTACCAATGTCGTGCAGTAATGCTGTTACAGCCACTGCAAGACGCCATTTCAAAGCGTTAGCAGACCGTTCTTCAGGGGTTTCATTGCTATCAAAGTCAGTGGTCTTTGTGTGCTTAACTGCGATGTAACAGACTTCTAAACTGTGTCGTAAAAGCCCTCCTTGAGCTCTGTGGTGATGTGCTTCAGAAGCCGGTAGTAAGTGTATAAAATCAGCAGTATTACATAGTAGTGGCATGACCAATTCATCAAATAGCTCACCGATTTGCATTTCTCTTTTGATTTTTGTGATCATTTCCGCTTGGGTTTTAATCAGCAATTGTTTTCCGCTGATTCTTGCAGGATATCCTTCAATTTTTGGCGGATATCCAATCGGCATTTTGAATGTTTCTATTTGAGATTTAATATCATCCGGAATTTCAATCTCACCTTTTTGAAGTATGGAATGCTGTGATTCCTGCATATCTGGCGATGTTGACACATCTACTGAGAAGGGATCTTTCCCTGATTTCAGTATGGATTTTAACCAGTTTATAAACATTCGGCGAACCTGCTTCTCTAAATTTTTAAGATTATTTGATGCAACAATGTTACCTGTTTTTAAATTTGCAATTTCATAATTAGAACCGTTTTGCATTGTTATATCGGGAAAAACTGCACCTAAATAGTTCATACTCACCACGATCTTCAGTGAGGAACTTAGATGAAAAAGTCATTTATATTTTGTTGTCTGCTTGCAACATCCTTATCAGGTTGTAGTAGCGCAGATAAGCCCATATTTGGGTGTGGAAATTATGTAAAAACATCCACAATTAGCATTGAATCGGGTTATGGCGGTACAGCGAATGACGTAATTGATAAGCAAATTGCTCGAAAAGCAGTAACGGCTACTTATCCTGCTGACTATACATATCGCGAAAATTGGAAAGATACGAATAGAGGTGGCGCATCATTGCGACAGCAAGGTTACAGGCACGTAATTGCATCACCATACGAGATCTACGACCAAGGTAAAAAACATATTCCTGTGGACCGTAGCTTTCATACAGACCTGTTAATAAGTAGTTTAGCTCGCAGTAGTTCATCGAACGTTTATACCAAACCTGAATTACCATCGTTCTGTGGTGAAAATTCACGAAATTATTTTCTGAAGGAAACGCCTGAGAATAAAAAATCTCGGAATGAATATATTCGTATCAAAGAAAAATACTGTTCTGATCCAGAGTATAAATTAACTAATGAAGAATTAGTTATTTTACAAAATGGAGAGCCTGACTCTCTCAAAAACTATCGAATGAAAATCTATATTGATAACCAAAACGAACCATCACCTGCAATAAAGTAGAAAGGTATTTTTCATTATGAATAAATTATCAACGTATCAAAAATCAGTGATTGCACTTTTAACTACAATAGTTGGCGTAGGAATAACCAGTACCTATTTAACCACAAGTGAGCTAAAGCAAACTAATATACTATTGGCTTCGTCAATTACTATTCAAAATGCTACAAAAACAGAAAGTGCTGGTGTAAACCAGTCTTTAAGCAAAATTTTGTCTCTGTCTGAAAATACTGAGCCGGTCCAACAGCCTGAAGCTCAACCTGAAGAACCAAATCTCAATCTTTCCCAAGTCCAGCTTGATTCCAACACACTAACTTATGGCAATGAGAATGCGAGATTTTCACTTGTAACATACATGGATTTCCAATGTCCATATTGCCAACGTTTCGCATCTACTCCTAAAACACTAGTTGATAAGGCGAATGGTGGTTTAGTCAATTGGAAATGGAAAAACAGCCCTCTACCATTCCACGAGCCAAATGCTACTGATTATGCCGTGAAAATGCTCTGTGCTGGTGCTCAAAACACTGACAATCACTGGAAGATCATTTCAATGTGGGGGAATCATGAATTTGATTTTGCTACCGCAGATATGATCGGAATGTTTGAGTTAGACCCTGTTGCGTATAACACATGTCTTAAAACTGACTCTGTAAAGTTAACTTTAGATAAAGACAAGGCAGAAAGCCGTTCTCTTGGTGTTTCAGGCACACCTACAACGGTAATAGTTGATAATAAAACTGGAGAAAAACGTGTGATAGAAGGTGCTGTACCAATGGATATGTTTGTAAACACCATCGAAGCTATGATGAAAAAATCACAATAAAACCAATTCGTTTTAGTAACCTTATAAAAGATAAATATTAATTAGTAAATGTAAAATCCACGTTGATAGTAGTTTGCTGTCATTTTAATACTGTAAATATAGAAGGGTTAGATATGCAATTAGTAAAAACATGTGCCATGCCGAAAATTGATACCAAAAAAGTGCTTTTCGTGGTTTTCGCAGTGTTATGTGTAGCGGCACTGGCAGTTATGTTTGCCTATGGCAAAGGAACCGAACAGTCCGGTTTCAAAGAAGTATGGATGCAAATTACTGCATATATGCAGGGGTCATTAGGTCGTGTGTTAGTGGGGCTGATTGTAGTTGTTGGTATTGCTGCGGCGGTTGTTCGTCAGTCGTTAATGACCTTTGCAGTGGCGGTTGGTGCGGCAATTGGTCTGTACTATGCTCCGGATATCATCAACGGTATCATGACTTCATCTGTTGCAGTAACAACGGCATTACCGATATTGTAGTAGAAAGCAGCAACTCAAAGAAAAGCCGTATGAGAATACGGCTTTTTTTATCTGAGTAATATTAATGGATATTAAAATCACCATCCGGATACTCTCTTGTGTATCCATAACCCCACTTGGATATCAGCATAGGATCTGCGGGGCACAAAAACAATAGACAGTAATCTTTGGGGAAGGATTACATTCCCTTTCGCTAAAAACCATTACGCAATTATGTTATGTTAACTGTAACATAATGATATAAAGGCATTTTCATGTCAAAGATAATCTTATCTCAAGAACAAGAAGCCATTTTAGCCTCTGAAGAAAAGTATATTTGCTGTCAGGCTTATGCAGGTTCAGGCAAAACGTTCATATTGACTCAATTGGCAAAGCGTAATCCGGATAAACGTATTTTGTACTTAGCTTACAACAAAGGCATACAGATAGAAGCATCACAAAAATTTCCTTCTAATACCAAAGTGATCACCACTCATGCAATGGCATATCGGTATTTGAAAAAATTGAAGTACAAAATGAAGTTTAATTTCAATGGGTTCGATGTGGCTCGGCTACTAAATATTACATCTGTTCAATTGCAATTTCTCATAATCGAGACTCTAAATAATTATTATAGGTCTGCTGATTATTCGTTACAGATACATCACGTTCCAACAGAGAACACAGGGAATGGTAAAAAACATGCTGAAAATGTTAGGAAATGCGCATTAGAAAATGCAAAACTCATTTTTGAATTACAAGCTGACCCTAACAGTGACTTCCCTGCTCCCCCTGACTTTTACATAAAATATTTTCAGTTAGTAGCCCCTCCCCTACATACATGGTTCGATATCATTTTGTTTGATGAAGCACAGGATGCCAACTTAGTAACGAAGGCAATGCTAGATAAATGTGAATGCAAACGAATCTTTGTAGGTGATACGCACCAGATGATCAACCGCTGGCGTGGGGCAAATGATGCCCTAGATGCCTCTGTACGTGATGGAGCTCAGATATTGCGTCTAACTACGTCATATCGGTTTGGACGATGTGTAGCAGCTATCGCAAATGCCATACTGATGTTAAAAGGGGAGACTGTAAGCCTTAAAACGACCGGTATTACTGATAAGCTCATAAATAAAGCTGAAATCAAGAATATCTTCCCTAGAACTGTGATTTCACGCACCAATCTATCTGTGTTGATCAATGCAATTGACGCTGGAAGAAACGGTAAAAAAGTGTTCTTCGTAGGTGGTATTGATAGGTATGCTTTAGACGATATTGCTGATTTTTACTATCTGTATATCGGCAATACTAAAATGATTAAGAGAAAAGCATTTTTATACGACTATCCAAATTGGGATCGGGTTGTAAGCGTTGCAGAGAACTCAGGCGACAATACGTTGAAAAGGACGATACACCTAATTGAAAATGAGCCTGATATTCTAGAGCTGGTTGATAAAATTAAAGAAGCAGCAGTTAATAATTACAATGATGCTGATTTAACGCTTGTAACTGCACATTCATCGAAAGGACTTGAATGGGAATATATTGAGATTGATGATGATTATGTTTCATTAGTTGAATATATTGAGAAAACACCAAAACAAAAACAGAATCTAATATTTATTAATGATGAATTAAATTTGTTATACGTTGCAGTAACCAGAGCTACGAAAGCTCTATCGGTATCAATGGTAATTATGGAAATAATTTCATTAATAAAATATAGAAAAGACAAAAAAAGAAACATTCCAATAGTAACTCCGGAAGAACTACACATTTTTTTAAATAGTACAACACAAATCTAACCAACTTTTTCATTAATAGTAATTAATATAATACTATCAGCAGTAAGAGGATTTAGTATGTCAAAGAAAAATAGAACCAGTCTTAACCAAATTCAACGATGCTATGAACTAGATGAAATGACAGTAAACCGAGAATTGGCAAAAGCATCGTATGGACCCGCAGCCTTGATATTTTTCTTATTAATTTTTTTTCTACCTTTGAAAGCTGAATTTAATCTGTGGCTATCATTATTTCTATCATTGTTAGCTGGATATATAGCATATAGAGTATTTGGCAGAAAAATAGCAAGTAATAAAATTGAATACTTAGACCAATTGCTATTGAAGTATACGCCGATGAACCAAGAGGCATACGAAAAATTAAAAAAATCTGTAAATGAAGAACCGGATGGATTTTACACATATCTAGGTGAGTTTATAAACAAAGAAAGAGAGTTTTGTGATAAAAAACATTGTTCTAAATCAGATGAGCATAAATTTAAATTTATAAAATAAACAAATAAATGCAGATATATTCCACATATCTGCATTTAATTTTGCTAGTAGTTACTTTATATATCCTGTTAGGCAGGGTAAATGATTTTCGTTGTAATTAATCATTCTATCTTGGTTTACTTTTCCATTTGTTGATATTTTGCAAATATGCACATCTCGCCCTGAATTGATTGCTATTTCTGCGGCTTTTAATATTTCCTCTCTTGAGCTCCAATATAATAAGCTAATATTCTTCTTGGGTGGAAATGCACTCCAGCGACCATTAGTATTCAAATATCGGTCTAACATTCTACCTGAGTTTGCATGTTCGTTTTCTACACCTTTGTGTGAAGCAGGGGAAAGTAAGTAATATTCTAAATCTGGCATAATTTATCTCTTATATGGTTTATGTTTCACTCTTGAATAAAGCAGCGACTATTCGTTTATTATGATTGGTGTTAATTTGTGTTTAATAAAAAAATTCAAAATAATCCTATCATATCCTAAGTAATCACACGTATGATAATTTGCTATGTAAGCCGCTTCAGTCATTGTGATCCCATTGGGGTTTTGTTCTAAACCTAAAATTCGCCTCATAGCCTCTGATTCAGCCCCTCTCATTAGTGTAAACACTTCATCAGAGCAACGATGTTCTGGAAGTAATTCCTTCGTAATTTTCAAGGGATTTACGCCTGCATGGTAATTTGGTGTTTTGTCTCTCTCGATTAGGTTAATTTCTCGGTTTCCGTCGCGAAAATCAATTAAAGGGTCTATGACGGTATGAGCCTTTGTCTCGATCCATGAGTATTGCAAAATGCTGTTTGTGTAAGCTAAATCTGTCTCCGGAGTGTGGACCAGTTCTTGCTTATAGATACCAATCACAGCCTCGCCCTCGATGTATCCCTTTTTTAATAATTGTCGGCATAATAGATATGAATATGGGTACATCTGAATATCGTCAGCTATTGTTCTCAGACTCGTGTATTTTTCCATTTTGAATCCAAAAAAGCCCCAAAAAGGGGCTGTAAGGTAGTTTTGGAGAGTTAACGATCACTTATTGGTTGTGTTTGCGCTTACTTTTTCATAATGAATAGAATCAGTTCTTTCATCAGGGTTTTTCGCACTAAGTAATATAAATGTATAATTTTGTTTACCATGAGTGATGAATAAGTCTGTGCCGCCCCACACTTCAGAACTTGGCTTTTTCGATAAGAGCAAAATGTTATTTGGTAATAATTTGATGTCGAAATGATCGTCATGGTCTGAGCCATTGATGAAGTAATTGAGCTCTTTAACGGCTTCGGATTGTGCAGGTAGGAAAATTTTCACTGCAAAATTACGGTAGAGATAGACTTTAGTTTGTGAATTTGGCGCGTATGGGATCGTTAATTGCTTCCCTACATAGTCGAGGTTTTGGTCATTTTCAAGGCGTTTGTTTCTTTCTTCCAATGCTGCATCAAATACGTTTTTAAAGTCTTGTTGCTGTGTTGGAGCCTGATTGCTGTAATACACATCACTGAGCTCCTGAGCTGCCGGTGCAGGTGGTTGACCTGTAAAGTTTGTACTTAATGCCTGAGTGTGTTCCACTACTGAAGTAGCAGCTTCGCTAACATGCTCAAGCATGCCATTAATGCTTTGTTCGCTATCTGATGGATTCTGTGTTTCTGTTACGTCAGAATGCTCCTGTTCTGCTTCTGAGAGCGTCTTAGCAACATCTCCTGTAACAGAGTCGGATTTAACCTCTGATGCCGGAGAATCGGTTTTAGTTACGTTCTCGGCACTGTTCGATTCTGGTTCTGCCTCTTTGGGATTGTTAAAAACAGGAATAGAGGTTTCAACGTCACTATAATAATTAACATCAATTTCTGTCGTGTCTGTTGCTGGTTTGAGTAAAACAAATACTGCTATTGCACCTGCTGCAACTGCAACTGCAATCATGGATTTTTTATTCAGAAGAAAACCAAGTCCTTTTTTACTTTCATTTTTTTTTGCATTGGAAGAAACATCCGTCATTTTGAGCCTCAATAATCTGTGTTACGTGTATCTGATATATGTTATAGAATTACGCCCTACGAATAGGGCGCAAAGGTTCTAAAAGCGGATTACTTTCTTAACAGCAATAATTTATCGGCTATCATTTTTCCGTCCATGAGTGTCAGACGGTCAGATGTTCTGTGACTGTATAGAACTGCATCGTTAGAAAACTTACCTGATGTGACTAGAAATACATGCTTAAATTCGGGTTCTGCTTCTAGTACACCAACCATTTCACGGGCGATAGCAACACCTACATTGTCAGATTTCCAGTGTTTGCATTGAGCGAAAACTTTGATTCCATCACGTTCCATAATGATATCTTTCCCACCATCTGGACCATAATTAGTGACAGTAGCTCTGTACCCAAGGCTGTTGAATAACTCTCTTATAAATTCCTCAAATTCTCGCCATGATAATTCTCGGATAAATTGCAATGCATCTTCATGATAGGTGGCATTAAAAAGTACCTTTTTAAACATAGTTTGTTGTTTATAACGAAAATAGACACTTGCTGAATAAGCCACGAGCAGAAATGCAACGCATGAACGTAATATATGGAATGTATAATATGTACAAACTGGGATATTCCTCAGAGAGAATAATTTATTCGCACTGCTTTTCCCGAAAATATCAGCATATGCTGTTTTTATATCTCCCCATATCAGTTGTATGATTTTCGTTGTTATTACATGGTCATAACGAAGAAAAAATACAGTTATTGTGGTAACAGCAATTATCACTAATGCAACTTGAGGGTTTAATAGAGGGGCATTTCTTTTGATTCCCACTGAAGCCCATTCAGGTTTCTTTCTCTTGTGTAACCTCAATATTTTGCTGCTAGGTGACAATATATAAACAGCAAATAAAGGTATTACTAAAGTTAAAACTCTCGCAATAGAATCAAATCTAAGAAATACCAGAGTGGTCATATAGAATATAAATGCAATATTCATATTAGTTACATAGGGATTTCGTTTCTTAAATCTACGCTTTCTTCTCATTACAACATTCCAATTTACTAAAATAGTAGCTGTGTCACGGTAAGTAAGGCTCCGTTTGGAGTGATATGTATTCCATCCTTTGTGCGAACTGTTGTCCCATCTATGACATCCTTGTATGTTTCACCAAGAACCGTTCGTGTATCTACGGTGGTGATCCCCTCTATCTGCGAAGCCGTCATTATGGCTTGCCGAGTGTTATCTAATAGTCTGTTTTTGGCGGTGTCTTTAAGGGTTGGAGGAAGTAACCAGATTACATTTTGGTTTCTGGCTTTTATGGTTTGGATAAAATGCCGAACTTTAGAGGTGTACTTTTCTTTTTCTGATATTTGAACATGGTCGTTAGTACCGAGAATCACATAAACGGTATCGTATTCTTCAAAACTGAATTGCTCTGCGTATCTCTGCCAATCAAGGATATTCTTTGTGGATAATCCGCTACCTACTTTGTATCGAGCATCAACAGCTTGGATTGTGCTGTACCCTTTAGCTATCTCATAGGTAAGTGAATCTCCTATAAAAATAGGTTTGCTGTATGACAAAGAAGAAAATAAAAGGGAGCTGATTACTGAGATTTTATAAATATTCATTGCAACCCATATCAGTTATAAGCCAAATCTCACTACTTTGACTTGTGTTCTTTTTAAGCAATATCGAGCATGGTATAGATGCCATATCAATTTTTATTAATGTGTTGTCACTCCCCTTCACCTCATAGAGTTGCTTTATTTCGTTGGATTCAAGACCAGTAATCTCTCTTGCCAGTACATAGGTATCAGCTACTCTGTCGAAGCCACCTGAACTGACATGCTTATCTTGTGTGGCTTGCGTCACAAGATGCTCGTGTGTAGTGATCGCCCCTGTGGTAGAACCACAAGATGACAAGAAAAAGCAAACTAATGCGATACAGCTTCTATTTATCCCCATCATTCCCCTCTGCCGTTTGAGCTTCAGAAATTACTTTTAAGCTATTCTCCCCTATATCAAAATCGCTTTTCATAAACTCAAGTGTAAAAGCCGTGGCTAAATACCGGCTTATCAAAAGTTCCTTTTTAACAAGCCCTCGCAAATGCCTTGGAGTTCCAACTGCATTTTCAAAAAACCGTGAATCCCATGAGTGATCCCTGTTATCGCCAAGAACAAAAACATATCCATCAGGGATTACCCATTGTGTATAAATTGGCTTAACGAATGGTTTACGGTTATCAATGACGTACTCATATTGTTGCGCATTACGTTCCTGAAGCGCCTGATAGGTACTCGTATGGTCATTATGATGGTTTAGCTGCCCGATCATCCTTCCGTTGATCTGGACTGACTTATCATCGGCATAAGTGATAGTATCGCCAGCCAATCCGATTATGCGTTTTACATAAATGAATGAAGGGAATGCAGGAGCTCGGAAAATCACGATATCTCCACGCATCAATTGCTCTTTTTGCGTGTCAACCGGCTTTGCAAAAATGAGATCACCGGCTTTTAATGTCGGTGCCATAGAGGATGTTGGGATAATGTAATAGTCCAATAGGTAGGATTTAACGGACCACACAATAACTGATATTATTACCAAGCTAACAGTATAAAAACTAGGCTTACGTTTTCGATATATGAGGTAAAGAATTCGTAGGATAAGTGCAAGAATAAGGGTACTTATGAAGTTCATGAGCTTCAGCCTTCAGAAATTAAAAAGGCAATGTACCCGTTATATGGTATCTTTTTTCTTAGTAAACAGTCTTAAAAGTATCACTTTCTATTTTGAAGGTGCATGGTTATGGCTTTCAAATATCCATAAAACCATAACATATTAAAGTGGCTACTTATTTTTAAAGGCAAGAAATAACATATAGTTTCACTGGAAAAAACAAGATACCCCATCTTATTATCTACTGCTTTAAAACTAATTAAATCAATATTACTTTTAGAGTACTTAAAATAGCTGCGGTAGCAATTCACATAAATTGCAATAAGAAAGAATGATGCTAACATCTTAGATAATTCAATTAATGTTATGCACTCAATAAAATCTCCAATTACTGCAATTAATACAATAAATATTAACATGGAAATATCAATTATGTTTTTTCTGCGTATTAATAAATACGCTGGATATACACAAGCAACGGTAAAAAAAATAATTTGAATGAAAGAGATGTATTTATTCTTCATTAGACCACCATTCAGGAGCTGCTAATGAATCATCTGAAACTTTCCAACCAAAGTTAATCAACATTTTCTTTATATTATAAGGTTTATCCATAAAATAGCTCATGTGGGTTTTATTGTTCTTTGTGACCAGCCCTGCTACCTTAACTGAAGTAATACCAATGTAGGTCGTTAAATCTGCAAGTGTATAACCTAAATACGTTACATCTGACAATTCTTCGATACGCTTATTTTCATGAATAGTGTTTAGTATGCCCTCTAATTCTGATTTAATAAACATATACAATTGTCTGCTATCATTACCGGTTATTTCTTTCCTTTCATCGTAGTGGCTATTATGAACATTCTTATTATCCTTGTTATTTTCAAGCCACCAATTAGGCGCAGATAAATTATTGTTGGTAACAACCCATCCATGATTAATAAGAACAAGCGCATTATTAAATGTATACTTTGAAAGTTTCAATTCATTAACTTCAGACAAAAAGATTTCTTGTTTATCAATGCATTCTAAAATACCAAGATCTATTAACATTGCGGTAATAGATGATTGATTTCTATGTATTTTATTTGCGATTGAGCTTAGGTTCATCTTGTTTTGTATCATGGAGATAACTGTATGAATTTCCTCATTAACCCATACTGTTTCATTACGATTCAATTCGATAGTGTTACTTATAGGGAACTGATCATTATTTACCCACCACTTGGGGGCTTTAAGAGATTCCTCCCTATTTAATAACTCATATATCCAACCAAGTTCTAATAATTTAGGAATAAATGATGAATAAGGAATGAGATGGTTTAAATTTGTATTCCTAGCCGTAGATATCTTATTATCCTTATAGTTTATTTCACACAATCCCATGTGCAACAATTTAGAGAGGACATCATTTACACTACGTCCGGTAAATTTGCATATTTTTTCAATGAAGAATGGTTCGTCAATAGTCCCAATCAACTTTGTTATTTCGGAACAAGTCCATGTGGTTAAATTTCTCATTATAATTATCTCAAAATAAATTAAAATGGAATTAAGGCTTCAGACTCATAACCCCATCTTTCTAATTCTGATGAAGAAATAATGTCATTACAAATGCAATCTAATATTTCAAATTGTTTTTTAATAAAGTTAATCTTTTTATTTGTTGTTTTTTTATATTTAATGAATTTATTAAATGTGGAAATCATTTTATTAATTCTAAGTTTCTGATACTGAGTTCTCATTTCAAAAGGGCAACTATCATCAACATATAGTTCAGATGCATATAAAATTACATTTTTCATGTCATTGATTTTGTGACATAATTCTATGCATTTACTGCCATGATAATAATCATTGTTATATATGACCATTTCACCCCAAAATTTCAAATTTTCGATTGTATGCTTAAATGATATAAAATCATTAACTGCACGGCTATTTGCAAGTAATTTGATTATTTTTTCTCTATTTTTAGAGAGGTCATTTTCTTCTGGAAAATAGATTGTTATTGACTTTTTATCTTCCCAATTTTTTTCATTAAGCACTAAGTTAGTATATTTTTGTAACCAAATAAATTTTGTTTGCTTTGAAGTGATAGACGTATAAAACAAAAAAAATGGTACGTTAAATAGCATTGCATATTTTATAGTGTTAACAGGAAAGCTGATTTTTACATCTTCTGTAAATGTTTTTTCAGTGCCTTTGGATTGTACAAAAAAACAATCACCAGTTGATTCTTTATTATCAAAAAGCTCAATCATGAAATCTGAGCCGTAATCTCTTTCACCAATGGAACGTAACACCCAATTTTTACTGGGTATCTGATTGTGGACTATCTTTATAGCTTCAGTTTCTACAAAATGCGATTGTGATCTCATTTGTGTTATATCTCTAATAATATTGCAGATTACGTGCAGCAGCCTCTAAGCGTGTTACACCTCGTTTATCATATCGCTGTGTAGTAGCGACACTACTGTGTCCCATAGCTTCTCTGACAGTAAGTAGGTCCTCACCTAGTTCTAACAACTTAGTGGCATAGGTTCGTCGGCAATCATGCGGTGTAAATGAATCTGAGTCTGAATCTTTCACCAATTTATCAATAATATACCGTAAACCATCGGTTGTTATTCTATCGCAAGTTACATCATCATTTTTACGTATGCGGGTAAAAACTGCACCGGTATGATCCCCTCTTACAGTTTCTATCCATAAGCGAATACGACGGAGCGTGTCACTTGGCATGAAGTTAGTTCTTTCTTTGTTTCCTTTACCCATGATTTTAATGGAGTAATTATCAAAATTGATATCTTCCATATCCAACAAAGTGACTTCAGCACGGCGCAAACCACAGCCAAGCATTAATGATACAATCGCTGCATCACGTACCGAGACTGCGGTATTTATGCTATCAAGATGCTGATAAATGTGCGTTATTTCACTACTACTCAGTGAACGCCCTCGACCAATACGGTTCCCACGAATCCGGCGTATGCTTCTAATATCCTGATATGTATCACTATCTATGACTCGTGATGCTCTGGCTTCTTCAGCCACCCCTTTAATGGCACTCAATATCAAGTTGATACTATTTGGGGTCTTTTTCTCCAGTATTAATTTCTGAAGTACCAATTGAACGGCATCTCGATCCATGATTGACCAATCGAAAGTAAACGGGTCCATAGCACGAAACAATTTCACCACTGACACTAGACAGGATCGCATTGTCTTTTGACTTTGTTTGGAACGGAGCCGTAGCAAGTAGCTGGTTGCTGGATTGTTGGTGTTTTTCGTCATGTTATTTACATCAACAATATCTGTTACGGTGTCACGTAAAATTAACTCTCCCATCAGTGCCTCCTTGGTGCTGAAAATTGGTGTGAAAATTGTGGTGAATTCTGGTGCATCAAATAGCATCATTAACCATAAATCATAAAATAAAAAAAGTTACTACATTAAACGTATATTTAACCGAGTAAAGAGTAACACAAGGATTTATCATCCAAAAGTTAAAACATAGATATTATTGCAAATATAACAATACTCGGTGATATATTGCACATTATTGATGATTAAAATCCATAATGTAACTTGTATTATGAATTTGTGGGTAGAAAGTAGGTTTAATACACTGATTAGTGATTTCCTTTTTTTGGTAATATCAGAATCAATTGAATAGCTACCATGTAGCTATAATTATAAATTTTTATAATTCTATAAGTGCTAATTTATAGTAAAAATAAAGGAAAAAATGTGAAAGCCAATAAATTAATTTTATTTGCAGTCTTATCATTGAGTATCACACATATCCAAAATGCGATTTCCGCTGAAAGTCAAATGTCATTTTCACTATCAGAAATTTGTAAAGCAGGATTATCTACCATATATGATCGTGATATAGATATAATGCAATCGACGGAAATTTCAAATAATATCAGTAGAATTAGATACATAAGAAGCCAAGATGGTAAACTCTTTTCATATCTGTGTAGAAAAGAGTCAACAAACAGACTAAGTTTCTTTGACGAAAACTTACCCAATGCTCGTTGGTATGGTGCTGATCTGTCTGAACCACAGATATTTTTCTCTACGGCAAACAATGTGCTAACTATAAGAGATGTTGTTAACGGAGAAACCTTAAAAACATATATATTTAGTAGAAATGATTTTATTGACAAGAAGGAAACATCTAAGGATGAAATGGATAAGATAAACATCTGGCTAGATGAGTACATAACCAATTCATTCAATAAAACTAATGCGTGGGATGTTAAATATATTGGTGTTACACAAACGATGTCTAGTCCGGTTAATACTTATATGCTAAATTTTGATACCACAGATAAAAAGTTACTCTCTCTTAAAAATGCAGATGTTGATGCGTTTGCTTTTGAACAAAACATATCAAGAATATCTAAATGGAAGAATAGCTTTTGTACAAAAGAGATTTCAGATTTTATGATTAAATATAGCATTGATGTGCTACACTCAAAAATATCTAATAACGGAGAATTACAATTCATCTCTACTTGCTACAAAGGTAGCTATTAAGGTTTATTGAAAGGTATTAATAACATGTGGGTGTAAATAAAATTATACCCACCACTAATATATGGTGATTTCATAGAATATTTAAATATATAATTGATATTATTCAATTCAAGTTAGTATGAGCCATTTATATTAAAATACTTAAAGAAATATCATAAAAACAAACAAATATTATTAATAATAAATAGTATTGCAATTAATAATAATCTGCTAATATCGTTTTGGGTGCTTGAATCATTTTGGTTCGAGCATTGATACGAGCCAAAAAGACGAAAGCCCCGAATCAGGTATAACCCTTAATTCGAGGCAGTCTACAAACTTCGCAATTTGATTCTGTCTCCTTTTACTCAAGGAGTCAAGAGAAATGAGCAAATTTGCCCTGATTGGGCTGATTGCTGTGTGCATCACAGTTCTGTGCTTCTCATTGTTAATGCGTGATCGCTTATGTTCACTAAATTTCACAAGCGGAGGCACAGTGGTTCAAGCTACGCTATCTTGTGATAAGTAATGTTGCTCTTGTGGGGGGAAACCCCCACATTTTCTCTTTTATAGATTACGAAGGATTGGTGATACAAGCACCCTTTTTCGGTTAGCTATGGTTCACTCTTTTTGCTATCAATCATACCACTTTCGTTGAATAGATAGATAAGCCAGTATATTAAATATAATGCTGTTGTAATCATGCCTATATTGATCATTAATAATCCGAATCGCGGTGTATTATTAATATCAAACAGTAAATCATCCCTGATAAAATAGCTAGAGAGTAAAAATACAACTGATATACCAGAATAACCAAATGCCAATTTGAATAGTCTTGATTTCGATTTAGCGAAAATCATTATTAAAATTATAAAAAACAAAACATAATCATTTACTGTGAAAATAACATCTAAAATAGAGCTTAATGATGATATAGCATTATCTAAAGGAGTTTGATTACCTGTTGCTGTGTGTAGTGTTTCATTTTCCATTCTATCCCATAACCCTTATAATTATTATATCTAACCTATTAACGCCTTTGCTTTAGCTTTTATCTCTGCCAGTTCTGATGCCTCCACTTTGCCCTTTTTAGTAACCTTACGAGCTCTCCAGTCAACACATGTAACTTGATCCGCTAATGCGTAGCTGTCTCTTTCGTTCGAGAGTTCGCATTCAAATGGATAGCCTTTGCCCTTAGTTGTACATGGTACGCATAATAAGAGCCCTACTTTATTATTGTATGCAAATGGGCTGAGGACAACTGCTGGACGATGACCGCCCTGCTCATGTCCTTCAACTGGATCAAAGTCAATCCAAATCAAATCGCCAGAATCAGGAACGTATCGAGATACCATTAAATTAATTCCTTACCTGTTCGAGCTCCGAAGTCTACTTTCTCATGAATATTCTCCGGCGTGATACCGGCTAACAAATTTTCTAATGAGTATTCTACTGCTTTAACTGGCGTAATGATGATACGACCTTCTTCTACCGCTATTTCAACCGTATCATCAACGCTAAGTGCCGCTTTTTGCATGATTGCAACAGGAAGCCGTACAGACGGGCTATTGCCCCATTTTTTTACTGTGACCTGAGCCATTTATCACCTCTACAATTCAACGTCCGAGTTTTAATAGTAGCACTCTAATTTAAATGTATCAACATTGTTGATTGTGTTAATGTGACTAAACACATAAACACATAAACACATTATCGCGTGTGTAACTAACTGATTTCACAGGTCAGGTATGTTTTTCTTATAATTTAATGTGTTTTTGCTTAAATACACATTAACACAAATACACATTGATTATTTTTTGGCTTCCTTAGATAATGAAAAAAACACAAACAAACATATGAGGTTTTCCAGTGAAAGTAATTTCTTTTTTAAATCCGAAAGGCGGCTCTGGAAAAACAACCACCGTCATAAATGTTGCTACTGCTATGCAGAAAGCAGGTTATTTATTAGCAGTTGTAGATACAGATCCTCAAATGAGCCTATCTAACTGGTCTAAAGAAGGGAACTGTGATTATGATGTTTTCACCGCCGCCAGTGAGAAAGACGTTTATAGCATCCGTAAAGATCTAAGTGATTATGATTTTGTCATTGTAGATGGAGCTGGTTCACTTTCTGTCATTACATCAGCAGCAGTTATGGTTAGTGATCTAGTTATAATTCCAGTCTCGCCAAGCCCTCTTGATTTTTCCGCAGCCGGTAGTGTTACATCGGTCCTCGAAGCTCAAGCATACAGCCGTAAAGTAGAAGCTAGATTTCTGATTACTCGTAAAATTGACCAAACAACTATGTTGCAAGTATTAAAAGACAACCTCAAAGATACTGGCTTGCCTTCTTTCAAAACAGCTATTTCTCAACGGCAGAGCTATATCAAATCTATTCTAGATGGTAAGAGTATTTTTGAAACTAATGATGGAAATGCAAAAGGCGAGATAGAAATACTAACCAGAGAAATTTTGACTATTTTTGAGTCATAATGTGTATTCACACATTAACACATTAACACGAACGTGTATCTACACGTGTGCGCTAAAACACATAAGCGCATATGTGTTTTGAAATTAAAAGAGATACTTTATGGCACTTAAAAAAGTTAACGAATCAGCAAATTCACAGAAAATGAAATTCGGTGAAAACAGAGACTTAGATAAAATTCTTGATAAAAGTACAAAAACCAAACGCATTAATGTAGATCTTGACGAAGATACTCAAATTCGATTCAAAGCTGCATGTGTCAAACGAAACACCACAATGAAAGATGTAATATCAGATTATGTTCATCAGTGGCTAAAGGAAAATGAATAGGTAGTGGTTTTATAGGGATGATATTTCATCCCTTTTTATTGTACTTTTATCTCAATTTCACTAGGTAACATTCAAAACAAAAGTGCCTCATGCTCAATTATTCGAGCCAATCTGGTAGTTTTGGCAATAGTTGTTTTTTCCACGGCTCTTGCTCTCCAAGATCCCAAACTTCAGTGTTGTATGTCCCTGTTCCACCAAAATCAAAGCATGGTCGTAACTGCGATATGTAGCAGTATGCGAGAAAGCCGTTCTCTCTCTTGCGTACCAATTCAGTCCAACCGACCGCGTATACATCTTGCAGATATCCTTCCCAAGCAAACAGTACACCGGTATTGCTCCAATGTTCTAACTCAGGATAAAACTTTCTTATTTCCTTTATAAAATCAATCACGTCACTATTGAATTCATTATCTGGACATGGATTACTGGGGTTCCGTTGGAACGTTTCTTCATTAAAAACAAACATGCTCCGGTCCTCTACTTTAACTGGTAGTGTTTTTGCTTTTTATTATTGTACCTGTGATTTAATTCTTCACTTAGATTTTAGATTGATTACCTATAAAGCCTAAAATATTTTTATATGTGCGTACACACATTAACACATATGTGTATATGTGACGAATCACACACAAATACACAAATACACATTAACACATATACACATGGGTGTTTATGTGTATAATTAGTTTTGCCATACGTTATATGATTATAATAAGTACCAACACTAGGGTTATAACGCCACATTGTGGCGTTTTTTTTTGGCTGTCATTTTGGCAGGGCAGAAAAATAGAGGTACAAAGCGCAGCACATAGCCGTCAATATGTCTTGTTTAGCTGTGGCTCGATCTTTGAATTAGCCTTTTCTAGCCAATTCATACTATTAGAACAATCCTTCTCATGACCAATGATTGTCAATACCTGTTTATAAGCATCATCATTCAACATGAATTTCAAACTATTCAAATAGCCATATAATGGGTCCCTAATTATCACATCATCTGCCGTGACTGATTGTGCACATGCCCGATAGCGGATATCTTTAATGTTTTGTACAACACTCATACAAGCTGGACAGTTGGCTTTGTATTTCTCTAAATCAGAATATCGCTGTCCTTCAATCCCTTCCATTGCAGAATAACTATTACCCAACGCTGGCACTGAGATCAGCGTAGTTATCAGAATGAAAGGCAAGGATATTGTCAGTTTCATTTTGGATTCTTAGTTTAGGTTGTTCTGCTGTTCACATAGCAGTTGCAACTCAGTCCATACCTCATTTTCCGAGGCTTTTAAAACCTCATCCAACTGATCTGGTGTCGTTGCTTCTAATACGGCTTGTCTATTCTCACCACTTAACTTACCGGACATGATTTGTACACCAGACATGATCATAGAGTGATATAAGTTCTGACGTTCCTTTTCATCTGATGAAAATATGCTATCCAGCATCTCCAAAACCCCGTTATAGCGCAAAATTTCACTTTCACTGCACTGTGACGTATTCATTAGGTGTTTGAGCTCGTGTAGCTTCTCACGCGCTTTAAATAGGGCATAGTTTAGAACTGTTTGATCTCGTTTCATTTCTGCCATCACATAATTAGGATTTTGAACGTTACAATTTGAAATTTGGTCTGCCTTAGCCATTCTGCTCTCCTGCATTTGTATTTTTACTATTAGGTAATACTCTAAACACACCTGTCTGGTAATTCATTATTATAGAACAGGAATTATTAGTCGGTTGTAGCCTTGCTTCGATGTAAACAAGTTGTCCTTTCTGACCAAAATTAGCTGCTATTTCTGCTATTTTTCCGTATGCACTAATGTTAAACCAATCTGTTATCGGGTTTCCTTTCGAGTCATGCCGGTTAATTGCAACAGAGAAGTAGGTCATTGCCTCACCGTTACGTTCTGAATACTTCAGATTATCTTTCGGGGACGAACCTAATCGTGCGATCAGTTGCACCTTGTTAAGTAATTCCATAGTTAAGCCTGAATAGCTTCAGTGTTGGATTCGGTTTTGCTCGGTTCGTTCTCATCATCATTAGATGCGGCGGATTCATCATTCGCAAACTTCTGAAGAACATCATTAAGCAGGGTCACAATTGTTACCGGCATTTCGACAGTCACTGTTTCATCATTTTCTTGAATATCAGCAACTTTGTCGTGAATTGTTGTGCGGATTTCACTTAATTGTGAAAACACGGAATGTATTTCTTTTTTTGAAAAAGGTACTTTCTTCGCTGAAGGTACAAATTTCCGTGTGACTTTATTTTTGCCGCTGTCAGTCGCCTTCTGCAATCCTGCAATGATCACATCATATGCCTCTTGATTAGTTTCTTCACACTCAAGCAGTATTTCTATGGCTAAATCTGAAGTAATCAGGTTCTTTCTGACAAGATCAGTGATTCTGTAATCTGCTCGGAACAAGCGTAATAATCTGTTGATCGTAACAACACTTGTGTTCGTATATCGTGCAATTTCCTTTTTTTCCCATCCCATACTAAGTAAACGATGGAAACCATCAGCTTTTTCTAACGGAGCTAAAGGTTTTCCTTCTGAAGATGTCAGCATATTGACGATCTCAAGTTGCTGACTGCCTGAGAACTCCGTGACGTATACGCCTTTAATCGTGCATCCTTCTTCCATTGCCATGCGTAGAGCGCAATATCTGTGGTGTCCATCAATAATCTGTAAGCGTGGCAGATTATCAACCGTTATAACTTTCACAACGATAGGTGGAACATAAACACCTGATACATACGAATTCTTGATTCGTCCAGCATGTTCAGTATCAATCTCCCGAAGATTGAAACCTTCCTGTACGTACAGTAACTCAACGTTAACGCGATAAATATCACCACGCGAACACACCTTTTCCTCAAAGGCATCAGACATTTTGCGTAATGTTGAGATATTGTGCGCTTCAGTATTTTTCTTCAGAGTAGGGTAGGGTAGGTCATTGAGAAGTACCTTGCTCATATTCGAATTTTGTTGACTGCTATTCGTTGAAATTGCTGCGTTAGTATTCATAGTCCTCGCCTTGTCATTGTGTAACTAGGTATTATTTTTATTCGACGTAAGGCTATCACACAGGATTTTCTATTTTCCTTAGTTACATAAGGAAAACGGCATCATTTCGATTTATGTGCATTGCTATCAATTAGTTAAAGGCGAACAACTCCAGAGGGTAAAAGTGTTAAAGATAATCATATCAATGACATATCGCAACAATCATAAATTGATAATGATTGTTTCATTATCTTAATAATGTTCAGAAATATGAATATAATTCTAAACGAAAGACGTTCTCAATTTAGGTATACTGGTTGAAGCAATTGTAGGATTGCGGTGAATCCTGCTGAATACGCTGGTGGATTTCCTCTAAATCTTCACTACGGGAAGATCTGAAATTCTCGTAGTGTATGCCGGTGAAAGCATTTCTCGCTTCATGCGCCAGTTTGTGTCCATTCCCTTTCCAGCGAACCATATTTTGCTAACACCTCGATTATTTATCTGGTCCAAGGTTTTCATCAATTGTTCACTTCCTTTGTAGGGTTTACTATCAGAAAATAAATTAAGTTGAGTAACTGATGGATCAGAAAAATCAGTGAGCATGATGCCAGCTTTGTGATATTTAACTCCCGATTTCCAGATGGTCTTTAACAGACGCACTGCTGCATTGATAATGTCTCTTGTATCAGCACTTGGATATTCTAACCGTTCAGAACGGTGGTTGTAGTATTGAGGTCCGCTGGCGTAATGGCTGGTTTGGATAAAAACAGAAACAAAGGAACAGACTCGTTTTTCAGCTCGAAGTTTCTCTGCTGCTCTCTCTGAATACTCGCAGATAGCCTGATGCATATGCTCATAGAGCTCAATTTTTTTTCCAAATGAACGTGAACAAATGATTTGCTCTTTAGTTTTTGCTACTTCTTCAAGCTCGATGCAAGATTCACCGTTCAGCTCTCTCACAGTGCGTTCTACAACCACACCGAATGTTTTACGGATCATGGTTGTTTCAGCCCTAGCCAAATCAAGCGCTGTAACTATCCCCATAGCATTTAGCCGGTTACTTATTTTTCTACCCACACCCCATACTTCATTAACAGGCACAAGGGACATGAGCCGTTTCTGGCGTGAAGTAGCACTCAAATCGACTACACCGCCTGTTTTGGTCCATGTTTTAGCAGCATGGTTTGCCAGTTTAGCCAGTGTTTTAGTTTGAGCAAAACCAACACCGACCGGTACATGAGCTATCTGCAAAATTCGTTGTTGTATCTTGCGACCGTAATCTTCTAATGGAAAGTTTCTAGACATGCCGGTCATATCTAGATACTGCTCGTCGATACTATACGTTTCTACTCTTGGGGCAAAATCAGATAGTGTGTCCATGACTCGGTTGCTGATGTCAGCATAAAGTACGTACAGTTGGCTAAGAATTCCTGTCAAAGATAGATAAGTAAGCGATTAACCATTACCTTTCATAGGTTGATAGTATCTAATATTAAAAAAATCACCGAGCTTAATCAGCTGTCTATTTTTAATAGTAAGTATTCATCAACATGTCTAATTTTTACCAATTGGATTACTAAGATGTACTAAGTTTAGTACCGAGGGATCGAATGTACAATCTTCACTCAGCACCAACACAATTCACTTTGTCGGGTGGACGACATTTGTTATTAAAAGCCGTCTTCTTGAGAACCCTGCGTGCAACTTTCACTGTACTAGACTCAAACATTTGATACCCAGTAACTTATAGAGCAGCCATTACAGGATCATTCCAAGAGTTGCGAGTTAGCCTTTTCGTTTTAACCAAGTACTCTTGATATTGAGGGGCAAATAGTGTCACTGCACTTCGGATTTTTACATGTTGTTCATTGATACTTGAGTCATCAATAAACGCACAGAAACTTCTGTGGAAAGATTTTCTGAACCAGAATTAAGGAGGGATAAGGTATATCACACTTAATTTGACAAAAAAGACCAGCACTCAATTGTGCTGGACTAATAGTACAACCAATAAAATTTCTTAGCGAAGAATTACCATTGGTAGTTGAGTACTTTCCATCATTTTAAGTGTATTACTGCCAAGGAAAACCTGTGCCAGCTTAGAGCGTGAAAATGCGCCCATCACAAGCATTTCAACATCATGACTCGATTTATATTCCATCAATGAATTAAATACATTGCCTTCCAATAAACTCGAACATACTTCAAATCCATTCTCTTTCAGCATAGCTTCGGTTTGCTGAAACTTTTCTTGTTGTTTAGGTTGATTGTTTTTCACACTGACAAGATGACATGTCAAACCATGAAGTAAGCCTCCTTCAATAATAGTTTTCACCGCTTTATCTGCGGTTTCACGCCCATCATAAGCCAACATAAAACTTTTAGGGGCTGCAAACTCTTTATTGGCAATAACAACAGGAGTATGAACTTGACGAATAATTTGCTCAATGTGAGAGCCCACCACATTGAAATTATCACCATGGCTTTCACCAGAGCGTCCAATCACAATTAAACGAGCCTCTTCTTCCAGATCATAAATGGCTTCAACGATACCGCTATGTCGTTGCATTTTTTCAATTGTGTGACAACCTTGTGCTTGCGCTAATTGAGAAGCATGTTCCAGCATCTCTTTACCTAACTCCAAGGCTAATTTGCTTTTTTGTTCATCTAAACTGGCCATTTCAGTTAATAAAGATGAACGAGCGCCTAAGCCAATAGCACCACTAAGATCTTCGGCTTGGGTTGATGGTGTTTTCTCAATTGCGTGTAACAACAACAATTTTTTATTCAATTTATTCGATGCCCAAATGCCAGCACGGCAAGTGGAATCAGCATAGATTGAGCCATCAATACAGGTAATTACGTTATTCATTACTTTCTCCTTAGTGGCCTGCCATGAGCTTTTCG
Organism: Providencia sp. Marseille-Q8014; assembly: GCF_965112055.1. Lineage (NCBI taxonomy): Bacteria > Pseudomonadati > Pseudomonadota > Gammaproteobacteria > Enterobacterales > Morganellaceae > Providencia > Providencia sp. Marseille-Q8014. Next base: position 8,516 of record NZ_CBCOPT010000002.1, on the reverse strand, counting down.
ACTTCTTTAGGATCATTATGCACACCAAACTTATCAACGATGGTTTCTGTTGCTTCACTCATCCCAATAATTTCAACATCTGTTCCTTCGCGTCGGAATTTAATCACCACCTTATCAAGTGATGATACTGAAGTAATATCCCAAAAGTGAGCATGAGTGAGATCAATCACAACTTTATTCACCACCTCTTTAAAATCAAATGATTCAATAAATTGCTCTGATGATGCAAAAAAGACTTGTCCCATAACTTGATAAGTTCGGCTTGCATCTACTGGTGACTCTGTTTTTACCACCATAAAACGACCAATTTTATTGGCAAAGAATAACGTCGCTAATAACACCCCGACAAAAACACCAATTGCTAAGTTATGCGTTGCCACAACCACAACAACGGTCGTTATCATCACAATATTTGTTGATAATGGGTGCTTTTTAAGATCTCTAATTGAACTCCAAGAAAAGGTACCAATTGCTACCATAATCATTACTGCAACTAACGCTGCCATCGGGATTTGCTTAAGCCATTCATCTAGAAAAACTACCATGATGATAAGATAAATACCGGAGCTTAAGGTGGATAATCGTCCACGTCCGCCAGATTTAATATTAATAATTGACTGGCCAATCATGGCACAACCAGCCATACCGCCCATTAAGCCTGCACCAATGTTAGCAATACCTTGTCCCTTACACTCTTGATTACGATTACTTTTGGTATCCGTAAGGTCATCCACAATCGTGGCGGTCATCATTGATTCCAACAGACCAACCATAGCGAGGCCCAATGAATAAGGTAAAATAATGAATAAAGTTTCAAGATTAAGTGGAACTTCTGGCCATAAGAAAATAGGCAGCGTATCGGGAAGTTGCCCCATATCACCAACAGTTCGTATATCCATTCCAGAGACGCTTGCTACAATTGTCAAAACGATGATGCAAATCAAAGGAGATGGGATCGCTTTACCGATAGCAGGAACATATGGGAATAAATAAACAATTCCTAACCCTGCTGCTGTCATCGCGTAAACATGCCAAGTTACATTGGTTAACTCGGGCAATTGAGCCATAAAGATAAGAATTGCTAATGCATTAACAAACCCCGTCACGACAGAGCGTGATACAAAACGCATTAAGCTGCCGAGTTTTAAATATCCGGCTATGATTTGGAATACCCCTGTTAACATAGTTGCCGCTAACAAATACTCTAAACCGTGGTCTTTAACCAAAGTGACCATAAGTAACGCCATCGCACCCGTTGCAGCCGAAATCATTCCGGGGCGGCCACCCACAATAGAGATAATGAAAGTGATACAAAAAGAAGCGTAAAGACCAACTTTAGGGTCAACACCTGCAATAATAGAAAAAGCAATAGCTTCTGGGATCAGAGCTAAAGCCACAACAATACCCGCGAGCAAATCGCCACGAACATTCGAAAACCATTCAAGTTTTATTTTTTCTAACATGAAAATCCTATCATAAAAGAAAGCGACATCGATGCACACAAGATCCTATAGGCAGATTTAGCCTAAGATAATTTAGTGAACGCACTATGCTGCTTTGAAATTGTATTTAATGAAATTAATAGAATAAATGGTACTAAGGTACCTGCCGGCAAACGGCATAATAGTCACGCAAAATGGTGACAATTTTGAAGAAAGAGGTGGGTAGCCTAAGGCGGCGTAATATGCAACTTACAATCCTTTTAAAATTAATAATGTGTGAATTGTTACACGAATATCACAAAAGGTCTATATGGTAAGAACAAAAAAGAAACGGTTTTTCACTTCATCATTAGATGAATTAATCTTTAACACTCTTTTAGTCACTATGACACTGTTTATCTTTAAAGGACTGATAAGCAGGTATAAGAAGTAATAATCCGATCATAGTTAGGCCGCTAAACAAACCAAATAGAGTGGAAGCTGTCCAGCCTTTTTCAATAAATATCCCAAATATCCATGGGGCAGCTGCTGTAGAAAAGATCATCATTGAGGTCACCATAGAGCGGATTGCTCCAATATGCTGAGTCCCATAAATCTCTACCCATAATGCACTAATAACAGGACTGGAACTACCAATGCCTAGACCAAATAAGGACATAAATAGAGGTGCAGCCCAGTAATTATCCAATAACGTTAAGACTAATAAACCGGCAATTAAAGGTAATGGAAGAAATGGTAATAAAGATTTAGCTTGAAAACGATCAATCAAAGAGCCAGAGACCATAGAACTTGCCCAATGTAAAAAACCATATGCAACGAAACTACTCGCTAATAAACTTGCAGGCCATCCCTTTTGTTCCAGTAAGTAATTTTGTTGAATAAATACGGCCGTCACAATAAATGGAGCGGATAAAACGGCAGGAATAATCGACCAAAATCGCCAATCTTTCACGACATCTCTACGCCCTTGCTCTTGTGTTTTTGTGCTTTTGGGTTCCAAAGGTTTTTTCTTATCAGATGTATTCGACTTTTTTAATAAAGTTAAAGCCATTGGTAAATAAATAATCATGACTATCAATGCCAACATCAACCAACTCCACCTCCAACCAAGCAAAGCGATAGTCGTCATTAAAATTATGGGAAGCACCATTTCACCGAAGGCAACTCCGCTAGCAGAAAGGCTAAGCGCTTTCCCCCTTTGGTGAGTGTAAACTCGAAGCATGGTTGTTTGCGCGGTATGTGGAAAGAGTCCTTGTCCAGCGAGCCTCAGTCCCCAAAATGCAAAAAATAACATCCACACAGTTTGAATGTTCGCCATTAATAAACAGGAAACACAAAGTAAAAATGACACGACAATAACCACTTTATGCAAAGCCCAACGGTCAACAAGGCCGCCAACCATAAAAATGACGGCACTACTGCACAACGTGGCAATGGCATAAATGAAACCATAGTCCTCAGCAGAAATGTTAAGTGATTGTTGAATATCTGCGCCATACCAACTCAAAAAAAATGATTGGCCAATATTACCGATAAAAACAGTAATAAAGCCAAAGCTTAAAAGCGGCCATTCTTGGCTCATAAAACGAAAATAACTACTCAAAAATCACTCCAATAATCAATTGATTGGAAAACAACAATCATACGTTTTCTAGAAATAAGATACCTTTTTCCAATCCCTGTCGATACCCTAATTCTAGTTTTCCTTTAGATCGAGTAAAACGAGAAACAGGGAATGAAGGTGGGGGGGCAATCACATTAATTTTGCAATCTTTAGGAGGAGCTTGAATAAAGTCTAACGCTTGATTATACATTTCATGACGCTTAAGCATCGCAGTATATAATTGAGGATACTCTTTTTCTAATGATTTCATCCACTTTAAAATATATGGCTTCTTTTTTCTATAGCCTAAGGGCTGAGATAATATCACCGTAATATCTCTTGCGCCTTGCTGATAAGCAAACTTGACAGGAATAGCATCAGCGATCCCTCCATCAGTCATTGGTATACCATCAACCATGGGATAATAACGATAAACTAACGGAATAGCACAAGAAGCCATGATCGCAGAATGGTTAATATTATCACTCGAAGTTTGATAATAGCAGGGCTCCCCCGTAGTAATATTTGTTGTCACTACCCAAAGCGGCATGAAAAATGGTCTATGTAACGGCTCATTGTCATATGAGCTTCTCCACAGCCACCCGACATCGCACAAGTGCCCCCCCTTAATATAACGTTTCAGATTAATGAATTCAGAGCTAGTAGCATATTTTTTGATGATTTTTTCACTACGGCCAACTTGCTTTGATAAATAACCAACAAGATTTGTAGAACCAGCAGAAACACCTACAAAAAAATTAAAATCATAATAATTATGAGCCATTAGTGCGTCTAGTACTCCAGCTGCAAATATTCCTCTCATCGCTCCGCCTTCAACCACAAGTGCTTTATTTTTTATCATTTTTCTATCTCCTTAGAACACAAGCTTAATTTTTCATAGAATGGTTCGATAAATAAATATGAAAATTCATTATGAGCTAATCGAGTTTGTGATCTTTGAAGTTCAAGTGAAATGTTAAAGCCATAATTTTGCAGTTGGTAAATAAGTAGTGTTTCTGCTGCAATCCCACTAGTACCAATATAATAAGTCAGCATAATTTCATTACTGCCAGATTTTATATTTACTAATTCATTGCTATGTATACCTACAAAACCAAATGATAATATGTGAGGGGATTCGTTTTCATAAAACTCAATGTTATCATTATGTGGTTTTTTTATGACAAATTGATAGTCGTTCAACTTAGAAAATAGCATCTCTAGCCGTTCTTCGACCGTGCAAGAGTCCTCAATAGCCGCGATAGGGGCGGCTATGTCTGACATTTCACGAGTTAAAATACTCAGTGCTTTGATGGATGGGCGAGCTTGGACGGCCACTGAGCTAAGTTCTGTGGCGAATATATCAGCTTCAACGGCGAGCAGTCATTTATCTAAATTATTAGATTGCCAGCTAATCACAGTAGTAGCTCAAGGCAAGCATCGTTATTTTCGGCTAGCAGGAAAAGATATTGCTGAATTGATGGAAAGTATGATGGGGATCTCCTTAAACCATGGCGTACATGCCAAAGTTTCCACGCCAGTGCATTTACGAAAAGCACGTACTTGCTATGATCATTTAGCTGGCGAAGTTGCCGTTAAGATCTATGATTCCCTTTGTCAACAGCAATGGATCACTGAAAATGGTTCAATGATCACATTAAGTGGTATTCAATATTTTCATGAAATGGGAATTGACGTTCCTTCCAAACATTCACGTAAAATCTGTTGTGCGTGTTTAGATTGGAGTGAACGCCGTTTCCATTTAGGTGGGTACGTTGGAGCCGCATTATTTTCGCTTTATGAATCTAAAGGGTGGTTAACTCGACATCTTGGTTACCGTGAAGTTACCATCACGGAAAAAGGTTATGCTGCTTTTAAGACCCACTTTCACATTTAAGTTGTTTTTCTAATCCGCATATGATCAATTCAAGGCCGAATAAGAAGGCTGGCTCTGCACCTTGGTGATCAAATAATTCGATAGCTTGTCGTAATAATGGCGGCATACTATCAGTAGTAGGTGTTTCCCTTTCTTCTTTAGCGACTTGATGCTCTTGATCTTCCAATACGCAACCTAAAGTAAAATGCCCCACAGCGCTGAGTGCATATAATGCATTCTCTAGTGAAAAACCTTGTTGGCATAAAAAGGCTAATTGATTTTCGAGAGTTTCATACTGTTTTTCTGTAGGCCGTGTACCTAAATGTACTTTTGCTCCATCGCGATGACTTAGTAAAGCACATCTAAAACTTTTAGCGTTATTACGTAAAAAATCTTGCCAGCTTTCCCCTTCTAAAGGGCAAAAGTGAGTATGGTGCCTATCTAACATCTCAATGGCTAAGGCGTCGAGCAAAGCCCGCTTATTTTTTACATGCCAATACAATGTAGGCTGCTCTACACCTAGCTTCTGGGCGAGTTTACGGGTTGTTAAACCTTCGATTCCGACCTCATTAAGCAGCTCTAATGCGCTGTTAATCACTTTACTTTTATCTAATCTAGACATCATTAATTCCTAATTTTTGTTGACACTCTATCATTGATAGAGTTATTTTACCACTCCCTATCAGTGATAGAGAAAAGTGAAATGAATAGTTCGACAAAGATCGCATTGGTAATTACGTTACTCGATGCCATGGGGATTGGCCTTATCATGCCAGTCTTGCCAACGTTATTACGTGAATTTATTGCTTCGGAAGATATCGCTAACCACTTTGGCGTATTGCTTGCACTTTATGCGTTAATGCAGGTTATCTTTGCTCCTTGGCTTGGAAAAATGTCTGACCGATTTGGTCGGCGCCCAGTGCTGTTGTTGTCATTAATAGGCGCATCGCTGGATTACTTATTGCTGGCTTTTTCAAGTGCGCTTTGGATGCTGTATTTAGGCCGTTTGCTTTCAGGGATCACAGGAGCTACTGGGGCTGTCGCGGCATCGGTCATTGCCGATACCACCTCAGCTTCTCAACGCGTGAAGTGGTTCGGTTGGTTAGGGGCAAGTTTTGGGCTTGGTTTAATAGCGGGGCCTATTATTGGTGGTTTTGCAGGAGAGATTTCACCGCATAGTCCCTTTTTTATCGCTGCGTTGCTAAATATTGTCACTTTCCTTGTGGTTATGTTTTGGTTCCGTGAAACCAAAAATACACGTGATAATACAGATACCGAAGTAGGGGTTGAGACGCAATCGAATTCGGTATACATCACTTTATTTAAAACGATGCCCATTTTGTTGATTATTTATTTTTCAGCGCAATTGATAGGCCAAATTCCCGCAACGGTGTGGGTGCTATTTACCGAAAATCGTTTTGGATGGAATAGCATGATGGTTGGCTTTTCATTAGCGGGTCTTGGTCTTTTACACTCAGTATTCCAAGCCTTTGTGGCAGGAAGAATAGCCACTAAATGGGGCGAAAAAACGGCAGTACTGCTCGGATTTATTGCAGATAGTAGTGCATTTGCCTTTTTAGCGTTTATATCTGAAGGTTGGTTAGTTTTCCCTGTTTTAATTTTATTGGCTGGTGGTGGGATCGCTTTACCTGCATTACAGGGAGTGATGTCTATCCAAACAAAGAGTCATCAGCAAGGTGCTTTACAGGGATTATTGGTGAGCCTTACCAATGCAACCGGTGTTATTGGCCCATTACTGTTTGCTGTTATTTATAATCATTCACTACCAATTTGGGATGGCTGGATTTGGATTATTGGTTTAGCGTTTTACTGTATTATTATCCTGCTATCGATGACCTTCATGTTAACCCCTCAAGCTCAGGGGAGTAAACAGGAGACAAGTGCTTAGTTATTTCGTCACCAAATGATGTTATTCCGCGAAATATAATGACCCTCTTGATAACCCAAGAGGGCATTTTTTACGATAAAGAAGATTTAGCTTCAAATAAAACCTATCTATTTTATTTATCTTTCAAGCTCAATAAAAAGCCGCGGTAAATAGCAATAAATTGGCCTTTTTTATCGGCAAGCTCTTTTAGGTTTTTCGCATGTATTGCGATATGCATAAACCAGCCATTGAGTAAGTTTTTAAGCACATCATCATCATAAGCTTTAAGTTGGTTCTCTTGGATCAATTTGCTGACAATGGCGTTTACCTTACCAGTAATGTATTCAAGGCTAATTTTTTCAAGTTCATTCCAACCAATGATAGGCATCACTTCTTGGATAGGGATAAGGTTTTTATTATTATCAATAATATAATCAAGATAATGTTCAAATATACTTTCTAAGGCAGACCAACCATTTGTTAAATCAGTTTTTGTTGTGATGTAGGCATCAATCATAATTAATTGCTGCTTATAACAGGCACTGAGTAATTGTTTTTTATTTTTAAAGTGATGATAAAAGGCACCTTTGGTCACCAACGCTTTTCCCGAGATCTCATCTATTGAAACAGCTTGATAGCCTTTTTCAACAAACAATATTCGTGCTGAGTTAACCAGTGATTGATAGGTACTCTTAAAATTTTCTTGTTGATGATTTTTATTTTCCATGATAGATTTAAAATAACATACCGTCAGTATGTTTATGGTATCATGATGATGTGGTCGTGACAATCTTAAGAACATTTAGGTTATTTTATGTATATTGAACAGCATTCTCGCTATCAAAATAAAGCTAATAACATCCAATTAAGATATGATGATAAGCAGTTTCATACAACGGTTATCAAAGATGTTCTATTATGGATTGAACATAATTTAGATCAGTCTTTACTGCTTGATGATGTGGCGAATAAAGCGGGTTATACCAAGTGGTATTTTCAGCGGCTGTTCAAAAAAGTAACAGGGGTCACACTGGCTAGCTATATTCGTGCTCGTCGTTTGACGAAAGCGGCTGTTGAGTTGAGGTTGACGAAAAAAACTATCCTTGAGATCGCATTAAAATATCAATTTGATTCCCAACAATCTTTTACACGTCGATTTAAGTACATTTTTAAGGTTACACCAAGTTATTATCGGCGTAATAAATTATGGGAATTGGAGGCAATGCACTGAGAGATCCCCTCATAATTTCCCCAAAGCGTAACCATGTGTGAATAAATTTTGAGCTAGTAGGGGTTTGAGGGCCAATGATGCAAAAAACCACGCTAACAGCGTTAGTTCATTGTTTATATTGAAATTGATAGGTACTGCGTTTACAGCCACTTCAGTCGTCATGGTGGGGCTGAGGGACGGGTCCGCTTGGAAAAAGGAAATTATCCTACGTTAAGCGTTTTAAGCTAACGGGTGATTTCGTTCCATTGAGCGCGAACCCCTGACCGTAAGGGATGTACGAAATGATCCGGCTGTCCGTTAATGGTTTTGCTTACTTTCGGACATGGGTGATGCTGCCAACTTACTGATTTAGTGTATGATGGTGTTTTTGAGGTGCTCCAGTGGCTTCTGTTTCTATCAGCTGTCCCTCCTGTTCAGCTACTGACGGGGTGGTGCGGTCCGGCAAGGCGCTATCCAGGGATAACCGGGCAAACAGA